>NZ_CP104040.1:3300000-3587500 GCF_025152745.1 Rhizobium sp. WSM4643
CGCGCACCCTGCATTGCCAGGAGCTTGGCAAAGTTGATGGATGTCGTCGACTTCCCCTCACCGGGCAAGCTCGACACGACACCGATGACCTTGCAGCGCTGGTCGGCAGCACTGAGGTCGATGGCAATCTTCGCGCTTCGAAGCGTCTCGGCAAATGCCGAGAGCGGATGCTCCTCGACATAGGTCGTGGTCTTCCCGCCCCTGGCGATGCTTCGCGGATTGCCGGGATCAACGAGCGTCGGATCGTCGACGCTATTTTCAATCAGTGGCATGACACCGAGAGACTCGACATCGAGCACGTCCCTGACATCATCGCCGGTGCGGAAAAACCGATCCCGGAATTCGCGGAAGGCGGCTATACCACTTCCAAATGCACATCCCACGAACATCGCGAAGGCCACGACGAGAGCTCTCTTCGGAGCGCTCGGCTTCGTCGGCGTCTCCGCTGTCGTGATGATGCGCGCAGCGGTAATCGGAAAGCTCTGCTGTTGAATTGCTTCCTGATAGCGCGTCAAGAAGCTCTGATAGAGATTCTTATAGGTATCGCGCGTGCGCTCCAGCTCGCGAAGCTGCACCTGCGTTTCGCCCGCCGTTGCGGCAACGCCCGTCGCCTGTGTCACACTGTCGCGCAGAGAAGTTTCCCGCGATTTCGCGACCTGCAGCTCGCTTTGGTAGCTTTCGGCGATGCGATTCAACTCATCGAACATGAGCCTCTTATATTCTTCCATTTCCGCACGAAGCCGAACCGCCTGGACGTGATCGGGCCCGAGCCGCGCCTCAATTTCGGTCTCGAGCTTGGAAGCTTCCAGATATTTCTTGCGCAGGTCGTTCGAAATGGAGCTGTCGAGCACATCCGTGACGATCGCATCGGTCTGCTTGGCGTCGATGATCGACTTGACGCGGGCATATCGTGCCTCGGCCTTCGCTGTCTCGGCCTGCGCATTGATCAATTGGGTGTTGATCTCAGAAAGCTGCTGCTCGCTAATCAGCGTACCGGATCCGGCCTCGACAAGCCCATGCTCGCCGCGGAATTTTTGAACCGCAAGGTCGGTGTCCAGCGCCTGCTGCCGGAGCTCTTCGATACGCTCCTGCAGCCACTGGCCGGCCCGGCGTGTCGCCTCGTATTTCGAATTGAGCTTGTCGACCAGATAGACGTCGGCGATCCCAGCCGCGATATCACGCGCCAGGCCGGGCGACTGCGCGGTATAACTGACGTCAAGGACGTAGGAGCGGCCGACGCGTTCGACATCGATATTGCCTGCGACAGTTTCCGCAGCGCCTCGCCGCCTCATTTCCGGATCGGGGGCCACGACTGCATCATCGGCAAACCACGACCGAAAATTCATGAAGGATTTCAATGTTGACACGGAAAAGAGCGAGGTTTTCGGTGCCATGAACTCCGGATTGTCGACGAGTTTCAGCTTGTCGACGACAGCATAGGCAATGGTGTCAGACTTCAATAGTTCGACCTGACTGAGGACAGTACCTTCGTCATCGTCCATCTGGCCGAAAGCCGCCAGCTGATTGATCACTTGACTATCGCTGCGGTCGATCAGCACACTTGTGTCGGCGGTGTAAACAGGCACCGACGTCAGGACATACACAATGCCCAGAATGGCGAAGGCGAAACCGCACGCCGCAACCATCCGCCACTGTCGGCGGGCGATTGCGATGAGCTTGTCGAAATCGATGAAGTCAGCTTCGTTTCCAGTATCGCGGGAGGGGTCGATACGCGGCGTAAGTTTATCTGGCGATAGCAATTTCGATCTCCAACAAAAGCGTCAAGCGCTAAGATCTACGGGCAATTCCAGCTATTGTATGACCGGGACACTCTGACTCGTCGACTGCGTCGGATCGGTGGACGACTGCCCAGCCGCTCCGATGCTGACGATCGTCGTCGTTGAAGTCGACGATGAATCATCAGCGCCGGCATTCGAAACCTTCAGCGTGCCCGCAGTTGTGGCAGCGCCGTCGAACGGCGTACCATCGTCCGCTCCAGGCCCGGTTTGTCCAACTTGCCCGTCATTGCCGATGCCGGATGCGGCAGCTGCAGCGCTTCCACCCGGACCGAGCGCCGCGGTGCCGCCTTCAGCCAGAACCTTCGCAAAGGCGGCAAGGAGCGGCGCAAGATTCGGATCGGTGCTCGCCGCCTCGGCGACGGCCTTTTCGATGGCTAGCTTGAATAGTGGATCCGTTACCTGGCAGCTGTTTGCAGCCCGCCCAAGACCGGAACCGATAGCGGCCATCTGTGCGGCATCGGCTTTCTTGGCCTGCTCGATCACCAGCGACAGCGCGTCATTGCTGCTCCCAACCAGTGCGCGGACGCTCGATGACAAAACCAGCGGATCGGACATATCAAGCAGAGCGGTGGGGTTGGCCGTAAATCCATTGATATCGACGAAAGTCACGCTTGAAAGCTTGACGCAAGCCGCTGCAAAAGCGCTTGAATTCATGCTGGCAAATGTTGCGACGACAATTCCGCTGTACGCAAGCTTACGATAAACACCTGAACTTGCCATAACCACAGTCCTTCACCAAATCCGCAATATAGGCCGCCGGCACTGATCATTCGCGATCGATGCCGGCGACCTATTTCAATCAATTTCCAAGATCCTGTACCGCGTTGCGGGTATCCCTCGTATCGTCGGCCACTCCGGAAACAGTGGATGATACCGAATTCACGATGTCAAGGAACTTGACCAGTTCAACAGAGTCCGAATTGGAAATATAGATAATATCCTTGTCTTCCATCTTGAACTGCTGAACAGCAAACAAAGTTGCCGGGTCGCGCATATTCGCACGGATGATCACCGGAACCATTTCACCCGTAAACCTCGTCGCGTCCACGTGCATCGCTGCAACCGTTTTCCTGGGGACAAGGCGGTAGAGCAGGACCTGAGCCGGATCGGCGCGGTCGTCGCGCAAGCCGCCCGCCTTGGCGATTGCCTCTCCAAGTGTCAGATCAGACTCTTCGAAATCGAAGCGGCCACTGACGCCCGCGGCGCCGAGCGCAAGATATGTGCGACGCTCATGATCGATCGAGATCGTGTCATCGGGCGCAACATAGATATTTTCGGCCGGGTTCTTCAACAGCGTCGTGTAGGCGACGGTTGCTGTCTTTCCGCGACGCTGCAGCGTCACATTCGTTTCGATATTGTTGGTCGTCAAACCGCCCGCCGCGGAAATGACATCCAGAACGCGCTCGCCGGCCGGGCTGATCTCGACGCGCTGGGGATTGTTGACGTCACCGAGCACGGCAACCTGACTGGAGCGGCTTGTGGTTGTCGTAATAACCACCTGCGGCTCGATCGCGCGGCTTGCGAGGCGATCCTCGACGTCCTGCTCTACGGTCTCCTTCAGGCGACCGGCAGCCGGAACCCGACCCGCATAGGGAATTGTGATCGTCCCGTTTCTATCGATGGTCTGCTCCGGCAGCGAGATGTAATTGCCGGGTCGGCTACCTGCGTCCGATGGGATGAAGAGACCGCCGGACTGAGCTTCGAAGATGGCGACCTGGACGACGTCGCCGTAACCGAGCGGAATTTCAGGCGCCCCGCCTCGACCACCACCAAACCCCTTGAACGAGGTCGGCTGGGGAGCGGTAAAATACGACAAGACGTTTTTGCTGAGATCAATCAGAGCGTAGTCGATACCGACGCGACGCTCCTTGGTTGTCACTTTCACGGCTGCATCGCGATCAACATCTTTGTGATCGGGACCGGATCTTGGCAACGATGTGCAGCTTGCCAATATAGTCGTTAGCGCTACAACAATGGCGACGCGTGTACTACCGATACGAGAACAACCCATAGAATACCCTGCGTTTACGCCCCTGAAGCTACTGCCCCGCAATCTGACAAAATACAAGACAATCCCCGATCAATAACACTGAAAGCCGATTAACATTCCCCTAACTGTGGCAGGCTGGCAACGCCGAGCCCCTTAGGAAGCGAAAAACGACTTCGGTCCGACTTTTTTTGCGTCGCAACAATCCGAAGGCTGTACCCGCTATAAAATTTCTAGGGTTTCAGAGTCAACCGTTCGCACCTGCACAATCGATCTTTTCCGAAAATCTTATTAAAATCCATCCGTTTAAACTTTACGTGGTTAACGGGTGCTCATATGCCATGTCCGCTTCTCCGTTGCTGCGTCCCAGACATATCGCGACAACTGCACTCAGGAAGGCGGAGTAAAACACCGCAAAACCCGGTATCTGCAGCGAAAAATCGACCGCCGCATGAAGGGCGACCAAAACGCTCGCCGCCAGGCCAAGAAGAACATAATGCCTGAGGCGCCGTCTTTGGGCGAACCCGCGCCGGAACACTCTGGCAAGCACCGAGAAGGCAAGGACTGCCGCAATGGGGAACAATATTCCGAGGCCCAGAAATCCTTCGAGATAGAAATTATGCGCGCGGTCGAAGACCCCGAAAATTCCGCAAGCCGGATCGCGGTAGGCGGAAAACACTGTCCGGAAGGTTCCGAGCCCCGTTCCCGTCAACCAATGATCCGAAATGGCACGCCATATGCCCGGCAGAATGCAAAACCGATCATCATCTTCGAGCCGCCGCTCCTGCGCGCGCAAAATCGCCTGGCCTGCAAACATCGTCAGTAACACTACGACGAAACCAATCGCTGAGAGGAGTATCAGCAACGAACGCCATCTTGGCGCCGGCCTCAAATGGCGCCTCGAGCCGTTCCAATTGAGGACAAGCCATGGAAAATAGACGAGAGCGGCAACAAAGGTCGCAAATATCCCGGCGCGCGAGCGGCTCAGCATCAACGCGGTGAAGCATGCGCACAAGAGCAGGATGTAGATCCACGATCTCAAAAGAAGCGCGTTTCGGCCCGGTTCGCCGGGCGGATAGTTTGAATAAGCACGCGCTATGTCCCTGACCAGGGTCAGCATCAGCAGCGTTCCAAGCCCGAGGAAGGTCGCGGCGGTATTGCGGTTGACGAAGACTGCAGTCAGGCTGTCGAGGTAGGCGCGTTTCTCCACGACGATCAGGACGTTGGGAAACAGCAAAAACTGCAGCAGGCCGAAAACAGCGACAATGCCCGCCGTAAGCCCAAGCCCCGTCAGCACTTTCCGCGCGCGCTGATCGGTATCGCACAAGAGCAGCCCGGTCAGAAATGTGACGAAAGGCAAGGCGATCCACAGGATCGACGCAAGCGTGTCGGCCGGTTCGACCGAGATCGCTGCGTACCGGACACTTGCCAGATCACGCGCAGCACTCCAGGCAGGATTGGCCAACCAATTGGAAGGCAGCTCGATGGTCTGGACGAACGTCCAGCCTGTCAGCACGACGAGCAGAAACAAAGCGATGCTGAAAACCGATCTGGTCTGCCTCGGCTCCCCGAACAACAGCGCGGAAATAATCGCCAGCACAAACATTCCGATAGCAGCGAAGGCGAAGGGAAAGGGCGTGACGCTTCCGAACGGAATAAGAGTCAATATCACCAGGCAAATGAAGACAACGAGGATCACCTCCCGCATGATCTGCCTGTTGATGAGGTTGGATAACATTTGAATCGCTCACCGGCAGCAGCGGGAATGAGGGGCCTACAGCCAATACGATCAATATTCCCGTACTAACATAAGTTGCATATCAAGCGCCTGCGTGTTAAAGTGCAACAGAATTCCACATCATTTAAAATTGTCGCGAAACGTTTAAATCAATCGAGACAACCCCCTGGCTATGCTCCTTGAAGCAGCAGGAACGGGACAGACGTTCTGCGGCCAATACTTGGCAGATCACTAAGTCGCCATGCCATTGACTGAGACCAAAGGCAAGCCTGATCTCAATCGGTTGCCCGTAACGGGGATTTAAGAGATGAAGAAAACAGTCGTTACACTTCTGGCGCTGGCCTTTACAGCAGGCAATGCATGCTCGGCATTTGCCGCCGGTCCCGCAGGTTTTGCCCGCGGTATGACCGGTAATTCGGCGGCCAGTTATATCTCTGAAAGAGGTAAGATCATTCCACCTTTCGCCCAGGTGCTGTTCTGCGCCCAGAACCCGACCGAATGCCGCGACAACAATGGTTTGGCGGTCGTTGCACTGACGGACACGCAAATGCTGCAACTGAAGGACGTCAACTCTGCCGTCAATCGTACGATGGTCGGCCGGAACGACCCCCGCAACGAATTGAATGGCGACGTCTGGAAGGTGAATGTGCGCAGCGGCGACTGCGAAGATTTTGCATTGACCAAGCGCAGCCGGCTGATAGCGATGGGCTGGTCGTCGCGCGCTCTGCGGATCGCGACGGCATATACGCCCTCCGGTGAAGGGCACGCGGTCCTCGTCGTCAGAACCGACAAGGGCGATCTCGTGCTCGACAACAGGAAGAGCAGCATCAAGAACTGGCGCGATACCGATCTGCGCTGGGACAAGATTCAATCGGGAACAGACCCCTATGTCTGGTACCAGCTATAACGGCCGAGGCAGCGACATAGATTGATTGATCCTGTTTCCGGATTGAAGTCGAGCCTGCTCTGACGAGCCGCTCGACTTGTCATATCGCCCACACAAACCTATGTTTTGGCTATCGACGGGGCAGCGCGCGGCAAACTGCGGTGCCCGGAGTTCGATTTTCGATGTGGGTTTCAGGCGATCTTCGGTATTGTCTTTTCGTCCAGATTAACTATGACGAACGTCATGCTGCGACGCAGCATGACGTTCTACTCTAATGATTTGAGGGAAATATGCGCATCACGATGATTGGATCAGGCTATGTCGGCCTCGTTTCAGGCGTTTGCTTTGCGGATTTCGGCCACGACGTCATCTGCGTCGACAAGGATCTGAGTAAGATCGAAGCCCTTCGCGAAGGCCGCATTCCGATCTACGAGCCGGGTCTGGAGCAACTGGTCGCCGAAAATACCAGCACCGGCCGGCTGTCCTTTTCGACCGATGTCGGCGAAAGTGTCCGCAGCGCCGACGTCGTGTTCATCGCTGTCGGCACGCCGTCCAGGCGCGGCGACGGCCACGCAGATCTCTCCTATGTCTACGCCGCTGCACGCGAGATTGCCACCTATGTGGAAGGCTTCACCGTTATCGTCACCAAGTCGACGGTGCCGGTCGGCACGGGTGACGAGGTCGAGCGGATCATGCGCGAAACCAATCCCGCGGCAGATGTCGCCGTCGTTTCCAATCCGGAATTCCTGCGCGAAGGTGCGGCGATCGAAGACTTCAAGCGTCCCGACCGTATCGTCGTCGGCCTGAACGACGACCGGGCGCGCGAAACCATGACCGAGGTCTACCGCCCGCTCTATCTCAACCAGGCCCCCTTGGTCTTCACCACCCGCCGCACCTCCGAACTGATCAAATATGCGGCCAATGCATTTCTCGCGATGAAGATTACCTTCATCAACGAGATCGCCGATCTCTGCGAGCGGGTCGACGCAAACGTCCAGGACGTTTCGCGTGGAATCGGTCTCGACGGCCGTATCGGCTCCAAGTTCCTGCACGCCGGCCCGGGTTACGGCGGCTCGTGCTTCCCCAAGGATACGCTTGCTCTTGCCAAGACGGCGCAGGATTACGACGCGCCGATGCGTCTCATCGAGACGACGATCTCGATCAACGACAACCGCAAGCGGGCGATGGGACGCAAAGTCATTTCGGCCGTCGGCGGAGACATTCGCGGCAAGAAGATCGCGATCCTTGGCCTGACCTTCAAGCCGAATACCGACGACATGCGCGACAGCCCGGCGATCGCGGTCATCCAGACCCTGCAGGACAACGGCGCGCAAGTGGTCGGCTACGATCCCGAGGGTATGGAAAACGCCCGCAAGGTGATCGAGAACATCGAATATGCGAGCGGACCCTACGAAGCGGCCGCTGGTGCGGATGCGATTGTCATCGTCACCGAATGGAACCAGTTCCGCGCGCTCGATTTCAATCGCCTGAAGCAGTCGATGCGCGCTCCGATCCTGGTTGATCTGCGCAATATCTACCGCAGCGACGAGGTCCGTAAACACGGCTTTACCTATACCGGTATCGGCACCAACCTTTATCAGGAAGCGACCGGCGCCTGAGATAGCTCCGTGAACTTTTATTGTCCTAACGCCGCGGAGCATAATCCGCGGCGTTTGGTTTTGAGCATGACGCCGAAAAGTGTAGGCGTTTTCGGACGACCTCATGTTCGCCGATTTAAAGGATGCCGACTCGCGTCCCCTTTATCGTCAGCACCGTCAGCCGGCCCGTCGCCGAAACCGCAGTGTCGATACCAATGCGTTGCGGCCCGAATGTCGGGATTCGTGCCGGCGTATGCCCGTGGATCACGAGGACAGGAAGCTGCGGCCCTTCATCCAGGAAGGGCTGACGGATCCACATGAGGTCGCTGTC
Organism: Rhizobium sp. WSM4643; assembly: GCF_025152745.1. Taxonomy (NCBI): domain Bacteria; kingdom Pseudomonadati; phylum Pseudomonadota; class Alphaproteobacteria; order Hyphomicrobiales; family Rhizobiaceae; genus Rhizobium; species Rhizobium sp. WSM4643. The sequence goes on from NZ_CP104040.1 coordinate 3,308,340, forward strand.
TTTCTGCTTTTTGAGGTCGATGCCCGGTTTGATGCCCGCATGAACAAAGACGACCCTTCCTATCCGCAGCATGATCGGCAGCGATTCCAGGAATTTGATATGCCGCTCGGGTATCATGGTGCGGATGACGCGGGCAATTGTTTCGCTTCCGGCCGCCGACTCCAGCAGATGCTCGATGTCGATACCGTATGAGTGCAGCGTCTCCGTTCCGGCAAAGCCGAGCCATTCGAGAATGCGTGCCGGCTTGCGGTAGAGTTTGACCAGTTCCGCGTCGTGATTGCCGCACAGGACGAAGCGCTGAAATCCCGGCGGCGGGGTCTTGCTCAGGAACTCCAGCACCGCACTCGAATCAGGCCCGCGATCGACATAGTCGCCGAGCATGACGATGAGTTTCGGTCCCGGGATGCGCGCGGCATCCTCGACGATGCGGCGATGCACCTCGACGAGCTCGTTATAACATCCGTGAACATCGCTCATCGCGTAGACCGCAGCGAATTCGCCTTCGGCAAACGTCAGCCGAGCGCGTCTTTTACGGTTGCCGGCCAGTATCGGTATGTGTTGTCGCCACGGCGCTAGATAGTTAAACATGGAACCCATTTATGAGACCCGACCGAATGGCGGGTTGCGGAAATAATCCATCTCTTATCCATCGCTGAAACGGCATGAGGCTCACTGTTCACAAGAATTTGGCCTGATCGCGGCCCCACCGAAGTTGTAACCCGAACCAATTGCCACATTCAGAGTGACATAGTTCTTCGCCGTTTGCTGCACCGCCTGCGCCAGGTTGGCCTGACTGGTCGCGGCTGAACGCTGCGCATCCAGCACATCAAGCAAGGATGATTGTCCATCCTTGTAGCTCCCGATTGAAAGCGCAAGAGTCTCCTGCGTGGTCTTCACCTGCGCCCGCAGCGCCTGAATGGTTTGCGCGTCGCGGTGAACGGACGATAGAGCGCGCTCAATCTCTTCGAGGGCGGCCAGAACAATCTGCTTCCACGCAAGAGACTGCACCTTCGCATTGGATCTCGTCATCTCCACATTCGGGCGCAGCCGATCACCACCGAAAATTGGCGGGTTGAGAGCCGGCCTGAACAACCAGGTGGTCAGGCCACCGGGAGCGCTACCCGCTTGTTTTATGGATGACGGCGAGATCGAACCATTGAGAGTGATGCTCGGATAAGGCTGCGACTCGGCAGCGCCGATATTGACCGTTGCAGCGGCGAGGTCACGCTCCGCCTTGCGGATGTAGTCATTCATGCTTGGGAGGGTGCTGCGGTTAATAATACGCTATAGTTTGCTATATGATGATTAATCCGGCGTTAAGCCGGCGATTATTGCGTTTCTCGCGACATTATCGGCTAATATTCCTCAAATGGAGGAGCCACAGGCATCGGATTTCCACAGGGGTGACCTTCGAGAAGCTGCAAAAATCAACTATAACGAGAGGCCGCGGGAAAAAATGAACGTTAAAGCAGATCGCGCTTGACGCCCTTGCGGCGCAGCATAATGATGGCGCGTTGCGAGCGTGAATGACATTCTTGGTCAGGAATCTCAGATCCAAAACTGCGGGGTGCAAAGTGGAAACTGCGGTTGATTCGAAGCTTATCGAGGCGATCACCTACGACGAAGACAGCCGGCATCTAAGGGTCTATCTGACCAACGGTCAGAGGCGAGAATATGAAGGCGTTCCCAAGGGTGTCGTCGTCGGTTTGACGATGGCGGCATCGCCAGGAAATTTTTATATGAAGGCAATCCGGGGCAAATATCCTCCCCGTCCCTAATGCCTTATCGAGAACGGATGATAGTATCATCGTTCCAGCAAAGATGCGGGACCGGCATTCGCCGGTCCCGCAAATCAGTTTCCCGCCAGCACTTGCATAATTCCTTAAATCGGGATCGATTGAAGGACAAATTATGCCGCACTTCAAAATGCTACGGCGTCGTTTGCGTGTCTAAAAAGACGCGGCGCTGCCGCGGCGCGCGGTCAATAATTGCCGAGGAAATCGCGAACCGCATTGATCTCGAGCGGCGCAATTTCGTGACCGCCGGGGTGCCAGACCACCCTGACCTCCGCCTCTCGCTCTTTCAGATGCTCGGACAGCGCCTCAGTCATGGAGACGGGAGCGATCGGATCCCGTCGTCCCGCCGTCACCAGCACCTTTCTTCCCACAAGCGTTACCTGGGCTTCGGGTTGAAACGGAATGAGCGGGTGCATCAGAACCGCGGCATCGAAGATACCCTTCTCGATCAGCACGTTGGCAAGAATATTTGCGCCGTTCGAGAATCCCAGGCCGAGAATCTCGGAAGCCCGGTACTCGTCAGCGAATGCCTTGACGTAGGCAGCCATCTTCTCGGTCGCGCGCGAAAGGTCGGGCATGTCGTAGACCCCTTCCCCGGTGCGGCGAAAGAACCGCGCCGCGCCGTGTTCGGAAACATCGCCGCGCGGGGAGAGAATCGTCGCTTCCGGCAGCAGGCGCCGACCAAAGTCGAAAAACTGGTTTTCGTCGCCACCGGTGCCGTGCAGCACCAGCAGGATAGGTTTATCAGGTGCACCGGCATGCAGCCGGTGCACATATCCAGTTTCGGTCATATCGCCTCTCCTTACGCTTCGAGCGGCTGCAGGTGCTGCTCGAGCAGCGCGCGAAGATGGGCGTGCTGCTGCGGCAGTTTCAAGGCTTCGCCGAGATGGGCCGTGTCCTCGTCGTGGTCGAAACCTGGCTCATTGGTCGCGACCTCGAACAGCACGCCGCCCGGCGTGCGAAAATAGATCGCCCAGAAGTAGTCGCGGTCGATCACCGGCGTGACCTGATAACCCGTGTCCATCAGCGACTTGCGCACTTCGAGCTGCTTCTCGCGGTTTTCGACGGCGAAGGCGACATGATGAACCGAGCCGGCGCCGGGGAGCGCGCGGGCGATGTTCGGCATGGTCTCGAGATCGATGAGATGCGCGCCATTGCCGGAGGGCTTGATCAGCCGCTTGACGCCGTCCCTTTCTTCAGCGACCTGGTAGCCCATGAATTTCAGGAGTTCCGCCGTGGCGCCCTCGTCCCGCAGCCGCATGGCAACGGAATGGAAGCCGCGAATGGCGTGATCCTCGCTGATGCCGCCATGCGTCCAGGGCTGGCGGTTATCGTCCTCGATTTCAACAAGCGCGAAACCGTCACCGTCGGGACCGGAAAAATTCAGGCGTTTCTCGCCGAAACTTTCCTCAGCCTTCAGGCCGCCGACACCAAGCGCGGCAAAGTGTTCGCTCCAGAAGCCGATCGAGCCTTGCGGAACGGAAAACACCGTCGTGCCGACCTCGCCTGTGCCGGGACGGCCCTGCGCCATCTTCGGGAACGGGAAATAGGTCATTACGCTGCCGGGTGTGCCGGTCTCGTCACCGTAATAGAGGTGATAAACGTCAGGCGCGTCGAAATTGACAGTCTTCTTGACGCGACGCAGACCGAGCGCATTGGTGAAAAACTGGTTGTTGGTGCGGGCGTCCTGCGCCATCGACGTGACGTGGTGCAGACCCTTGATCTGATCGAGCATTTGAGACCCCTTTCATGCCCGCCGTTGCGGGCTTTCGATGAGGCTAAGATGCGCGCTGAAACTCTCACGGAACAGACCCGCAGACCAAAACGCATTGTCTTCTTTTAGTGAACGAACATCAGATTGCGTTCACACCTATGCCCCATGGGGATCGGCCGGCAATTGCCAGTCGATCGGCGCGCGCCCGCGCGACTGCAGGAAGGCATTTGCCTTTGAAAAATGCCCGCAGCCGAAAAAACCGTTATGGGCCGAAAGCGGCGAGGGATGCGGCGCCCTGAGCACGAGATGCCGCGTCGTATCGACGAAAGCGGCCTTGCGCTGTGCATAGGAACCCCAGAGCATGAAGACGACGGATTCACATTCATCGTTGACCTTGCGGATAACGGCGTCGGTGAAGCGCTCCCACCCCTTGCCCTGATGGGCCGCTGCCTGCCCCTCCTCGACGGTCAGCACGCTGTTCAGCAGGAGCACACCCTGTCTTGCCCAATGTTCGAGAAAACCGTGCCGTGCCGGCGCTATGCCGAGATCCGTCTCCATCTCCTTATAGATGTTGACGAGCGAGGGTGGTATGCGCACGCCCGGCCGGACACTGAAGCACAGCCCATGGGCTTGCCCAAGTCCATGATAGGGATCCTGGCCGAGGATGACGGCCTTGACGTTGGAGATCGGCGTCAGATCAAGGGCGCGGAAATATTCGCTGCCCTTGGGGAATATCCGCTTGCCGACCTGCTTCTGCGCGACGAGGAAAGACTTGAGCTGCTGCATGTACGGGCTTGAAAACTCCCCCGCCAGCGCGGCCTTCCAGCTCTCTTCGAGGCTGACAGATGGATCGCTCATCCCGGAAACCCTTCGCATATGACGAAACAACGGTCACACGGTTCTAGCAAAATCGATCTACGCTGCAATGCCTGTCGGCTCGGCAATGGGTCTACACCTTCGGAATTCGGAGAGAGAGGATTTGCGAGAGGCTGGCCGGGGCACCGTCGTCCGTGTTTAACTATATGATAGCTTCGGTATTTACGCCGGCAGGCGGCCTGAGTAGAACCTTGATTGTGAAATCGGAGCCATGTCTTCCTATGAAATTCGGCACGAGCGGCCTTCGCGGACTTTCAGTCGACCTCAAGGGACGCGCCTCTGCCCTCTACGCGACCGCGTTCGGCAAATATCTGCTGCAGACCGGTAAGGCGCGGACCGGCGACGTCATTCTGATCGGCCGCGATTTTCGCGATTCAAGCCCTGAAATCTCGGGAAATTGTGCCGGTGCGCTTGCCGCGCTCGGCTTTCGGATATTCGACTGCGGCAATGTCCCCACACCCGCCCTTGCCCTTTATGGTCTCGAAAGCAACGCCGCATGTCTGATGGTGACGGGCTCGCATATTCCGGCCGACCGCAATGGAATCAAATTCTATCGCCCGGATGGCGAGATCGACAAGGCGGACGAGGCAGCGATCACCAGTTTGGCAGCCGAGATCGAACGAACCGGCGAAACGGTAACGCAGGCGCCGACCGGGACGGAGGATCATGAAGCGATCTGCCGGCAGCTCTTTTTCGAACGCAATGCCGCTCTGCTTCCGCAAGGCGCGCTTGCCGGCCTGAAGATCGGCGTCTACCAGCACAGCACCGTCGCCCGCGACCTGCTGGTGGACGTTCTCGCCCATTACGGCGCCGAGATCACCGCTCTCGGACGTTCGGAGAGTTTCATTCCCGTTGACACCGAAGCCGTTTCCGACGAGACGATCGCGCTGATGAGGCGTTGGGTGTCCGACCACAAGTTCGATGCGATCGTCTCGACCGATGGCGACGGCGACCGTCCGCTGGTCGCAGACGAAACAGGCACGCCGCTGCGCGGTGACCTTCTCGGCCTCGTGGCAGCCAATTTCCTCGGCGCCGGCACGGTGGTGACACCGGTTACCTCCAATTCGGGCATCGAGGCCGCGGGCTCTTTCGCCGTCCGACGCACCCGCGTCGGCTCACCCTTCGTCATATCAGGCATGGAAGAGGCCGTGACGGCCGGCAAGGATCATGTCATGGGCTTTGAAGCCAATGGCGGACTTCTGACCGCAACCGCCTTTGATATCAACGGCCGGAACGTGCGTGCCTTGCCGACACGCGATTGTTTTATCCCGATGCTCGCGATCCTCTCGCTCGCCGCCATTCGCAGGCAGCCGCTTTCGGCCGTTGCCGCCTCTTATCATCTGCCATTTGCAGCCGCCGACCGCCTGGAGAATTTTCCGGTCGAGACGAGCGCAGCGCTGATGCAGTATCTGCGTGCCTCTGATGAAAATCTTTCGGCCTTCGTGCAGCCGATCGGCGAGGTGGCTGCGAAGTCCGACATCGACGGACTTCGCCTGACGCTGAGGGACGGCAGGATCATCCATTTCCGTCCGTCCGGCAATGCGCCGGAAATGCGGTGCTACGTGGAAGCCGAGAGCGAAACCGCAGCCCTGGATCTTCTGACCGCCGGGCTGACCCGTATACGAGACTGGGCGGAGATACCCGCTAAACATGCGACGAACACGCTTTTTTCAAGGAACCCGCCTATGACGCAGAAAATTGTTCCCGTGATCATGGCCGGCGGCAAAGGCACCCGGCTCTGGCCGCTTTCCCGTGCCACCGCACCGAAACAGTTCATCCAGTTCGTCGGTGACAAGACGCTGTTTCAGGAGACCCTCGACCGGGTTTCCAATCCGGATCTCTATGAAGCCGCGATCGTCGTCACCAATGAGGAATTCCGCTTCCTGGTCGCCGAGCAGGCCCGCGAACTCGCCATCCCGCTCGCCGCCGTCCTGCTGGAACCGGTTGCCCGAAACACCGCGGCAGCGGTGGCCGCCGCCGCTATTCTTGCCGGCGAGTTCTTCGGCAAGAACACGATCATCCAGATGCTCGCCTCGGATCACGAGATCCTGGCCGATGAGACCTATTTCGATTGCATCCGCATCGCCCGCGATGCCGCAGGCGACGGCAAGCTCGTGACTTTCGGCATCAGTCCGACGGAGCCGGCGACGGGTTACGGTTATATCGAGATCGGCGATGCGCTCAAAAACGGTGCGCATAAGGTCAAGCGCTTCGTCGAAAAGCCGGCACTTGAGAAGGCCGAGCAGATGCTCGCCGCAGGCGGCTTCTACTGGAACTCCGGCATCTTCATGTTCCCGGTTGCGGAACTTATCGCCGAACTGCAGGAATATGCGCCTGACGTGCTGAAGGCTGCAAGCAAGGCCGTTTCGAAGGCAAGCCGCGACCTCGATTTCACCCGCCTCGACCCCGACCATTTCGCCAAGAGCCCCGACATCTCCATCGACTACGCGATCATGGAAAGGACCTCCAAGGCCGCCGTTGTCCCCTCGCCCTTCAAATGGTCTGATATGGGAAGCTGGGATGCCGTCTGGAAATCAGGCGCACGCGACGGTAACGGCAATGTCGCCGCCGCAAACACCACCGTGGTCAATACCCGCAACTCGCTCGTCATGACGCATGGCGTGCATCTTGCCGTCCAGGGCATGGATGATGTCGCCGTCATCGCCAGCGAAGACGCCGTCTATGTCGGGCCGCTCAAAGACAGCCAGAACGTCGGGCAATTGGTCAAGATGCTGGCGTCCACGTCCGCCACCGCGAAATTCACCGAAACCCATCCGACATCCTATCGCCCCTGGGGCGGCTATACCTCGATCTTCAACGGCGATCGCTTCCAGGTGAAGCGCATCTTCGTTACACCGGGCAAGAAGCTTTCGCTGCAAAAACACCACCACCGCTCCGAACACTGGATCGTCGTCAAGGGAACGGCCGAGGTGACGGTCGGCGAGAACGTGCGTATGCTGCGTGAGAACGAGAGCGTCTACATTCCGCTCGGCGAAGTCCACCGCCTCGCCAACCCCGGAAAGATCCTTCTCGAGCTCATCGAGGTGCAGACGGGTTCCTATCTCGGCGAGGACGACATCATCCGTATCGTGGATGAGTTCGGAAGAACGTAAAATCGCAACCGGAGCGATGGTCGGGTGTTTTCCGGCGCACCATCCTCGCTGTTGAATTTCCTCTTGGGGTTCTCATAGAATGGATGTACCGACAAACATGACCGGAGATATCCCCCTGATGCGTACGTTGCCCGTCCTCGCCGGATTTCTTGCAATCATGGTGCCGGGAATGGCGTTTGCCGAAACGGCAAGCATGCGAACCGCAAGCGAGTCCGAAATTCGCCAGCACCTGCCCGGTACGTCCGAACTGAAAGAAGGCAAGAATGGCTACGAATATCGCGACGGCAATAAGAATGGCTACAAGATAAACAATGGCCAGGTGTGCGTCCTGTTCCCCAGCAAGAAGACCGATTGCGTCAACGTGAAGACCGACGGCAAGACCTTTCAGATGATCGACAAAAAAGGCGGCCGAACAAGATTCTGATTTGTGGCCCGGCAATTTCCTTGCCCGGGCTTGTCTTGCCCCAGGCAAAATCATTTTGCGGGTGAAGTTTCACCGTCCTTGTCGAGAACGAAGTCGGCGATCAGGCCCGAATGATTCGAGCCGAGACTATCATCGAGACGTTTCAGCGATGTCAGATGAATCGGCGCGCGCGCAAATATGTGATCGATGGCGATCCCGAGCCTGCCGGCGCCGACCGGCCATGTTGCCGGTTCTGGCGTGATCGTCTTCAGCTTCTGTTCGCGCAGGAAAGCTTGGATGCTCGGAGCGATCACCGAGGAGTTGAAATCGCCTGACACCACCAGAGGGCCGTCGATTGAGCCGAGCGCTTTGGTGAGATCTTCCAATTCAGCCATCTGAAAATCGTCGAAGTATGGTTTAGTCAGGTGCGCTGAAACCAGATTGATGGTCTCGCCGCCGAAATCGACGCTTGTTATCACCAGCCTGTTTTTTCGCAAACTGCCCATGCTTGCGACCTGCCGGCTGACGAACGGGCGTTTGGAGAGCACAAGCGTATCGCATGTATCCTTCCCGGTATCGCAGCCGATATGGTAGGGATAGGCCTTGAACAATTGCTGCAGGTGAAACGTCAACGGCTTTGCTTCGAGCAGATTGACGACGTCGGCATTCGACGCGATCACCATGTTGGTGATCTCAGTCGAGTTTTTCCAGTTGTCGATGGCGATGTTGAACGACATCAGACGGAAAAGCGGCGGGGTGTCGGTGCTTCTGTCGCCCTCCGCGAATTCGCGCAGCATGATGATGCCGTGAGCGATGAGAAGAAGCGAGGCAAGCAGAAGGATAAAGCCGTAGATCTGTCTCTTGATGGCCAGAATGATGATGCTGGCGGCGACGAACACGACGCCGAGGTGAAGCTGAAAGCTGTAGACGAAGGACAGAAGCCAGAAGTTCGTGACATAGCGTAACGATACGATCGCGATGGCAACGGTCAGAAACGCGCAGAGAATCCAATAAATTATATCTCTCATCGATCCTGACCTGCTTGCAGACGACCGCCCGGCCATAACATGCGATCAGTTATGGTGCAATGCAGCATAACAGCCGCGAGCCGACATCCGGAAAAACAGCGGCGGATAGACCGACGGCAGCGGGGACGGTGCTGTGGCCTTCTCTTTCAAAGACCTATCGACTCGGCCTCTTCTTATCTTGTAAGTGGGGTCACTTGATACGGAATCGGCTCTTTGCCGTCGGCAGGGAGCCGAGAAAAGGTGGGAATGCGCTACTTCATTACAGGGACTGCCGGCTTTATCGGTTTTCATCTGGCCAGGCGCCTGCTGCAGGAAGGGCACGACGTCACAGGCTTCGACGGCCTGACTCCGTATTATAACGTCAAGCTCAAGGAGATGCGCCATGCGGCACTCTCCCAGTTTCCGGCTTTCAAACCTGTCATCGCTATGCTTGAGGACCGCCCAGCGCTGGAAGCCGCCGTTCTGGAGGCCAAGCCCGACATTTTGATCCACCTCGCCGCACAGGCTGGCGTCCGCTACAGCCTGGAAAATCCCGAGGCCTATCTTCGTTCGAACGTCGAAGGCTCGTGGAACATCATGGAAATCGCGCGGCGCGTCGAAATCCGTCACCTGATGCTGGCCTCGACATCCTCGATCTATGGCGCCAATCCGACCGTCCCCTTTCACGAGACCGATCGCGCCGACGAGCCGCTGACCATTTATGCCGCGACGAAGAAATCAATGGAACTGATGGCGCATAGTTATGCCCATCTTCACAAGATTCCGACCACGGCTTTTCGCTTCTTTACGGTTTATGGCCCATGGGGCCGCCCGGACATGGCGCTGTTCAAATTCACCAAGAACATGCTCGAAGGCCAGCCGATCGAGATTTACGGCGAAGGCAATATGAGCCGTGACTTCACCTATATCGACGATCTCATTGAAGCGATCGTCAGGCTGTCGGCAATCGCTCCGAGCGAGGAAAATCGTCTTGACAACGTAGCTGTCGAAACGCTTTCGCGCCAGGCGCCCTTCCGCGTCGTCAATATCGGCGGGGGCAAGCCGGTCAGCCTGATGGATTTCGTCGAAACGGTGGAGAAAGCGCTCGGCCGTCCTGCCATCCGCAAGATGCTGGCGATGCAGAAGGGTGACGTGCCGCGCACCTTCGCAGCCCCCGATCTGCTCGTCGCGCTGACGGGATACAGGCCGGATACGACATTGGATATCGGCGTCAAGGCCTTCGTCGACTGGTATCTCGACGTGCGCGGCGAACTCGACGCTTAGAACAGGGTGTCGTCCGAAAACCCCTCACACTTTTCGGTATCATGCGCTAGGTGTCGCAGAGGATGCGACAGGCCGAAGCCGGCCCAATGTTTCAGCGGAGAAACGTGACGGCGTCGACGGCAGCGACCGCCGTCGCAAACACGTAACCGACGACAACGGTCAGGCTCTGCGAATAGGTCTTGAGCCGGTAGCCCTCGCCCTCGACCGTAGCAGGGCCGCGCAGGACGAAAGGAACGCCTGGGCGCATGAAACCGGCGCGTGTCGTCAACGGAACCTCGGGCGAATGGCCGATGGCGGAGGTGTACATCAGGTCGCGGGCAAGGCTGGCTGGGCCGATGGCGAAGGCCGGCTCGGCAGCGGCAGTGATCGTCAGGGTCAAGGCGATGGCGGCAAGAGTTCTGTGCATGTCGAAGTCCCCGTTTGCGGATCGGCGGGCTTCATTTTGCCCGCTCCAAACGATCGACGCGTCTGTCCACGCTTCGGTCGCTTTCATGAGACCACTCTACACATCAGTATTTTCAGGGCTTTTAAGCAGATCGGTCAAATTTTACGAAATTTGATTTTCCGGTCGCACCGGTTCGGAATCCACGGAAAAAACGCGGAAATGCCGATGGCCTCGACGCTGCATCGCAGTCTACAGGACACGATCCAGCTTCTTGTTGATGTGCAGGTTCGGCATCAATCCCGCACTTTGCGCAGCATGATAGGATTCTCGCGCCGCATCGAACGAGATCGACCACATGATGGCGCTGAGCAGCAGAGCGATAATATAGATCTGAATACGCATCGAACTGCCGATACGGAAAGAGCAAGGCAGTTTTGTGTCAAAACATAGTCACAGGGATCACGAAAAAGTGGCGCGTTCTTTGTTTTGCAGCCGGCTGGCACCAGACATATTAGTGTCGTGAAAATTAGTGATATTGCACTGCTACCTGTTAGCAGTCGACCCCGAGGCTTGGTTCCTCTTCCCACCCCGAGAACCCTGAGAGGTCCGTTCCCACGGGCCTCTTTGCTTTCTTTCCAAGCGTTTTTCCGGAACAGTGGGATCGCCTGATCCGAATTGACGTTGGACCGCTGAACGGCATATCTCGATCCCAAACCAGACCACACGTCCCACGAGCAATGTCATCTTCTTGCCTTGGCAAGTATATCAATCGATTGACTTACTTTTCGACCAATGTTACAAATTGCCATGACCCGAGAAGCTAACAGCCAGCCACCGGCCTCCGCCCGCGCCGAGATCGCGCGCCAGAAGATGCTGGACGCTGCCCTCGACGTCTTCGGCCGCTATGGCTTCGATGGCGCCTCGACGCGCCAGCTCGCCGATGCGGCCGGCGTCAACCTGCAGGCGATCCCCTATTATTTCGGCAGCAAAGAAGGTCTCTACATCGCCACGGCCGAATATCTGATGATTCGGATCAATACGCATGTCGGTGACATGAGGGCGCGCGTCGGTGCGCATCTGCTGGCGCTCGACGCTGCGGGCAAACCGCTTGGGGAAGCGGAGGCCCGCCATTTCTTGATCGAGATTTTGCAGACCATGGTGACGCTGTTCGTCGGCGGGGAATCCGAATCCTGGGCGCGTTTCCTGATCCGCGAGCAGATGGAGCCGACCGAAGCCTTCACACGGGTCTATCAGGGCCTCATGCGGCCGATGATCGAGGTGGGCCGGCGGCTGATCGGAGCCATCCTTCACGAGGATCCCGCCTCGGAACATGTGCGCCTTCGCACCTTCACCCTTCTCGGCAGCATTCTCGTCTTCCGCGTCGCCCACGCGGCCGTGCTCGCCCAGATGGAGTGGGACGGAGTCGGCCCGGAACAGGTGGAAACGGTGCGCGGCCTTGCCGCAGAGTTGGTCGATTGCATCGGCTCGCCGAAAGGAAGTGCAGCATGAAACGCATCCTTCCCCTCGCCATCCTTCTTCTCGTTGCGGCAGGTGCCGCCGGCTGGTGGTACGGCATGCCCCAAAAGCTCGGCTGGTTGCCTGAGGCCAGCCGCGAGTTCGTCCTTTACGGCAATATCGATATCCGCCAGGTCTCGCTCGGCTTCCGCGTCAGTGGTCGCCTCTCCGAACTCCTTGCCGACGAAGGTGACGTCATCAAGAGCGGAACGGTCATGGCGAAGCTCGACGCAACCCCCTATGACTTCGCGGTCCGCTCCGGCGAGGCCAATGTCGCAGCCCTTCGGGCGACGCTCGACAAGCTGAAAGCCGGTCCGCGGCCGACCGAGATCGCCCAGGCACGCGCCGCCTATGACGAAAGTATCGCCGATCTCCGCAATGCCAACCTCGCCTATGACCGCGCCCGCCAGTTGCGACCGCAGGGCACGATTTCCGAGGCGAGCCTTGATCAGGCAACCGCTGCAAGGGCCATGGCCGCCGCACGCTCCGATTCCGCCAACGAGGCGCTGAAACTGCTGCTGGAAGGCTCCCGTGTCGAGGATATTGCCGCTGCCGACGCCCAGTTGAAGGCGGCACAGGCAACACTCGCTTCCGCCCGCACTTCGCTAGATGACACCGAACTGCGCGCGCCGAACGACGGCGTCGTCCTCTCCCGCGTCCGGGAAAATGGCGCGATTGTTTCCCCCGCCGACACTGTCTTCGTGTTGTCGCTGACAGAACCCGTCTGGGTTCGCACCTATGTCGCCGAACCCGATCTCGGCCGCATCCATCCCGGCATGAAGGTTTCGGTCACTTCCGATACGGCGTCCAACAAACCCTATGAAGGTACGATCGGCTTCATCTCGCCGGTTGCCGAATTCACGCCGAAATCGGTGGAGACGCCGGAGCTCAGGACCGACCTCGTCTATCGCCTGCGGATTGTCATCGATAAGCCCGGCCCGGATCTGCGCCAGGGCATGCCAGTCACCATGCGTCTTCCTACGCCGACGGCGGACGAACGATGACCGCCGCCGAGACCGGCCGGGGCGACAAGCCGCTTGTCCGGATCGACGGCGTCACCAAGCGCTTCGGCGATGCGCCGGCCGCCCTTGACGCCGTCTCCGGCGTCATCGGTGGCGGCGCGATCACCGGTCTCGTCGGCCCTGACGGCGCCGGCAAGACGACGCTGATCCGCCTGATGACCGGCCTGATGCTGCCCGACACGGGAGCTATGGAGGTTCTCGGCTTCGATACCCGGAAGAATGCCGCCGGCATCCAGGCGGCGATCGGCTACATGCCGCAGCGCTTCGGTCTCTATGAGGACCTTTCGGTACAGGAAAACCTCGACCTTTACGCCGATCTGCGTGGCCTGCCGAAGAGCGAACGTGCGAGCGCCTTCGACGAACTGCTCACCTTTACCGATCTCAAGCGTTTCACCGGCAGGCTCGCTGGAAAGCTTTCCGGCGGCATGAAGCAAAAGCTCGGTCTTGCCTGCGCGCTTCTGAAGAAGCCGCGCCTGCTGCTGCTCGACGAGCCGGGCGTCGGCGTCGATCCAATCTCGCGCCGCGACCTCTGGAAGATGGTCGAGAACCTGACGAAGGAAGGCATCGGCGTCCTTTGGTCGACCGCCTATCTCGACGAGGCCGAAGCCTGCGATCATGTGCTGCTCTTAAACCAGGGCAAGCTGCTCTTTTCGGGGAAACCGGCTGACATGACCGGCCGCGTCAGCGACCGGGTTTTCCGCGTCTCGGGCTTGACAGGGCGCCGCCGGCAGGTGCTCGCCGGACTTCTGCAGGCTGATGGCGTCATCGATGGCGTGATCCAGGGCGAGGCGATCCGCCTCGTCGCCGCCAAGGACAGGAAACCGGATATAGGCTCGGCCGGCGATGGCGCGACACTCACCCCTGCCCCGCCGCGCTTCGAAGATGCCTTTATCGACATGCTGGGTGGTGGTCCTGGCGGCCGCTCGAGATTGGCCGAGGCGCAAGAGCCGACGAAAGGCGAGGATGACCGGCCGGTGATCGAGGCCAAGGCGCTGACCAAGCGCTTCGGCGATTTCACCGCTGCCGACAATATCAGCTTCGATATCCGCCGCGGCGAGATCTTCGGCCTGCTCGGCCCAAACGGCGCCGGCAAATCCACCACCTTCAAGATGCTCTGCGGCTTGCTGAAGCCGACAAGCGGCGAAGGCCGCGTCGCCGGTTTCGACCTTCGCCGCGATGCCGCCGAGGCCCGCAACCAGCTCGGCTACATGGCGCAGAAATTCTCGCTCTATGGCGATCTGACTGTCATGCAGAATCTCGAATTCTTCTCTGGCGTCTATGGCCTTCGCGGGCCGCACAGGCGCGAACGCATCGAGCTGATGGCCAGCATCTTCGATTTCGGCCGCCATGCCAGCCAGCCGGCGAAAGATCTGCCGCTCGGCCTGAAGCAGCGCCTGGCGCTTGCCTGCGCCGTCATGCACGAGCCGCGCGCCCTCTTCCTCGACGAACCGACCTCCGGCGTCGATCCGATCACCCGGCGAGAATTCTGGACGCATATCAATGCGCTGGTCGAAAAGGGCGTTACCGTGCTCGTCACCACCCATTTCATGGACGAGGCGGAATATTGCGACCGCATCTCGCTGATTTATCGCGGCCGTTCGATCGCGCTCGGTTCGCCCGATGAATTGAAAGCCCGGGTTGCAACCAAGGAGCAGCCGGACCCGACGATGGAGGACGCCTTCATCGCCCTGGTGCAGCAATCCGAGAAGGAGGATGCCGCATGAGCACCTCCTCCGGCCGGATGCGGCGTCTCTTGGCCCTCGTGCGCAAGGAAAGCTTTCAGGCGATTCGCGATCCGAGCAGCATCCTCATCGCCTTCGTGCTGCCGCTGATCCTGCTCTTTCTCTTCGGTTACGGCGTCTCGCTCGATACCACCCACACCCGCATCGGCCTCGTGACCGAGGAGATGACGCCGCTGACACAGGATCTGTCGGCGAGCTTCCAGGCCTCGCGCTATTTCGAGGTCGCCGTCAGCCGCGACCGGCGCCT
Organism: Rhizobium sp. WSM4643; assembly: GCF_025152745.1. Taxonomy (NCBI): domain Bacteria; kingdom Pseudomonadati; phylum Pseudomonadota; class Alphaproteobacteria; order Hyphomicrobiales; family Rhizobiaceae; genus Rhizobium; species Rhizobium sp. WSM4643. The sequence continues at coordinate 3,323,444 of NZ_CP104040.1, forward strand.
GTTCGAGGACGATCTTGTGCTCGGCAAGGTACGCGGCATTGTCGTCATTCCCGCCGATTTCACCACACGCTACACCGCCGGCAACCGTCCCGATATTCAGGTGATCGTCGACGGCTCGGATCCGAACACGGCGAATTTCGTACAGAATTATGCGCAGGGCACCATTGCCAACTGGGAGCGGCAGAGGCAAGCGGACGTCGCCTCCCATAGTCCTGCCATCTCGGTCGAGCAGCGCTTCTGGTTCAACCCTGAACTGACCAGCCGCAATTTCCTCGTGCCCGGCTCCATAGCCATCGTCATGACGCTGGTCGGCACGCTTCTGACCTCGCTTGTCGTCGCCCGCGAATGGGAGCGGGGCACGATGGAGGCGATGATGGCAACGCCGGTAACAGCGGTCGAGCTGCTCGCAGGCAAGATCCTGCCTTATTTTCTGCTCGGCCTCACCTCGATGACGCTCTGCGTGCTGCTTGCGGTCTTTCTCTTCGGCGTGCCGTTCCGCGGCTCCGTCGCTGCCCTCTATGCACTGTCGGCCGCCTTCCTGATCCCGGCGCTCGGCCAGGGCCTGTTGATCTCTACGGCAACGAAGAATCAGTTCCTCGCCTCGCAGTTGGCGCTGATCTCGGCCTTTCTGCCGGCATTCCTGCTGTCGGGCTTTCTCTTCGAGATCAATTCCATGCCGACCGTGATCCAGTGGGTCACCTTCATCGTGCCGGCGCGTTACCTGATCCCCAGCCTGCAGACGGTGTTCCTCGCCGGCGATATCTGGCCGATGTTCCTGCAGGCGATCGGCGTGATGCTGACGATCGGCGTCATCATGTTCGTGCTTGCGGCGCACAGCACCAGAAAGAGGATCGGCTGAGATGGGTTGGACAAGGCTTTACGCCCTGATCGTCAAGGAGCTGCTCGCCGTCCTGCGTGATCCGAAGGGCCGCGCCATCCTGATCGGCCCGCCGATCGTCCAGCTTCTCGTCTTCTCCTATGCCGCGACGCTCGAAGTGCGCAATGTCGATGTGATGATCCTCAACCGCGACAGCGGTCACTGGGGCCAGGAACTGATCGAGCGCATCGACGGCTCGCCGACTTTCAGGAAGATCGAGATTGCACAAAGTCAGGCGGAGGTCCGGGTGGCGATCGACAATCAGACGGCCATTGCCGCCGTTGAGATCGGCCCAGACTTTTCCCGCAATATCGAGGCCGGGACGCCAGCCGACCTGCAAATGGTGCTCGATGGCCGTCGCTCCAACGCCTCGCAGATCGTCGCGGGCTATCTCTCGCAAATCGGCGCCGCCCTTGCCGCCGAGACACCGGCCGGCAAACGTGCCGGCGCCGACATCGTCTCGACACTACCGCGCAACTGGTTCAACCCGAACCTCACCTATCAATGGTTCATGGTGCCGAACCTGATCGCCAGCATCGCGCTCCTCATCGGCCTGATCGTCACGGCGCTGTCGATTGCTCGCGAGCGCGAGCTCGGCACCTTCGACCAGCTGATGGTCTCGCCGCTGCGTATGCACGAGATTCTGATCGGCAAGCTGATTCCACCGATGATGATCGGCCTCTTCCACATCACCGTCTATATCCTGGCCGCCGTCTTCCTTTTCGAGGTGCCGCTGCGCGGCTCGCTCTTCCTGCTTTACGGCAGCGCGATCTTCTATCTCGGTTCGGTCGCCGGCCTCGGCCTCTTCATCTCGGCGCTGTCGATGACGCAGCAGCAGGCGATCCTCGGCGCCTTCCTTTTCATGGTCCCGGCTATGCTGCTCTCCGGCTTTGCGACGCCGATCGAGAACATGCCGGGATGGTTGCAGCCGGTGACCCTGATCAATCCGCTGCGCTATTTCCTGGTCGTCGTCAAAGGCGTCTTCCTCAAGGATATTCCTTTGAGCGAGGTGGTGACCCAGACGATCCCACTGGCGCTGATCGCCACTGTTACGCTCAGTGCCGCCGCCTGGCTTTTCCGCCGGCGGCTGGAATAACGCATTCCGACCCGGACTTTAACGGCCTCACATAATGTGAACCGGCCGTCCAAAGCGTGACACTCTCCTGCCGGAACCTCGGATTGGCGCGGTCGTTACCCCAGTGCAATCCCCAGAAAAGGAGAAGCAAAATGTACAAGATTCTCGTTGTTTCCAGCGCCCTTGCGCTGTCGTCATTTGCAACCAATGCGCTCGCTGATGGAGCCGTGACCGGTGCAGCCGGCGGCGCCATCACCGGCGCAATCGTCGGCGGCCCTGTGGGTGCTGCCATTGGCGGTGTGGCCGGCGGTGTCGCCGGTGCCGTTGTCGATCCGCCGCCGCGCGAGGTCGTCACTTATGTCCAGCAGCAGCCAGCCCCGACCGCCTCCGTGGTGGTCCAGGAACCGATCGTCGTCGGCAAGCCGCTTCCGGCAGACGTCGTGGTGACGCCGGTACCTGACAATCCGAAATATGCCTATACGGTCATCAACAATCAACGCGTGATTGTCGAACCCCGCACCCACCGTGTGGTGCAGGTCATCGAATAATCAGGCAACCGAAGCCGCCCGTTGTGGTTCGGCAACTTCCGGCTCCGCTTCGGCGGAGCCTTTTTTCGTGCGCTCGCGCCACCTGCCGATCAGCGAGAACAGAACGACAGCGTACTCTGGCAACTCGAACCCCCGCGGCAGCGCCTCTATCGGAATTTGGTCGCCGTAAAGCTTGCCCTGCCTGAGCGATAGAATATGCACGGTGGAAAGCATGAGCCGATCCTCCATCGATTGACGGGATCAGCATCGCCGAAATGTCCGCTTTGGGTCCTTAAGAGACCGATTAAGGGCTACTAAAACTTCCAAGAGCTTTCAGCGCGGTCGCATTCCGGCCCGCGCCAGTCCTTCCAGAACCGGAACAAAGCGCCGCGGGTCCCTGGCCGGTTGACCGGCTTGAATTTTCTCAAGGGTCGCGCCGGGTGCGATCGCCTCAAGCGCATGCAGGTACTGCCGCGCCTCGGCCATGTTGCCGAGATGCGCATGTGCTGCGATCAGCATCCAGTAGGTCGGGTCGAAATGGGCATTGAGCGCCAGCGAGCGAGCGCCGAAAGAGACCGCCGCCTCGTAATTGCCGCGGAAGATCTCGGCCATCGCGATGCCCGTCAGCGAAAAACGCGCGTCCGGATCTCGCGGCCCCAGCCTCAAGGCGCGGTGGAGACGCTCGAGCGCGTCATCGATATCGCCGCAGTGCAGGGCCGCGATGCCGGAGCATGCCGCGACGCGAAGATCATTGGGATTGGCGGCAGCGGCAGCCTCCAGCACGGCCATGCCGCCTTCGTAATCCTTGCCCGTCTGCAGCAGCGCCATACCGCAATGGACCATCACCCGGGGATCGCCGGCCGAATGCTGGAGGCCGCGGCGTGCAAGCCTGAGGCATTCCGCCTTGTCGTCTTCTCCGAGCGGCGGCCAGCCCATGGTCGTGCGATGTTCGAGCGCCCAAGCGGCAAGCGACAGGATCAACGCATTTTCCGGCTCGATGGCCAGGGCCTCGCGCAGCAGCGCATAGGCAACGGCATTGCTTTCGATCGACTCGTCGGTGATGGCAGCAAGCGCACGCAGATAAAGATCGTAGACCGCCGGGCTGTTCGGCCGGTCTCGCCGCGATCTCCGGATTTCGGCGATCTCGATCGCCGGCTCGACGATCGTGGCGACGCGCTCGGTGATCCGATCCTGGAAGGCGAAGATGTGGCTGATGCCGTCTTCGAAATGATCGGCCCAGAGATTGGCCGCCGAAAGGCCGTCGACCAGTTGCACGTTGATGCGCACCTGCGCGCCCTCTCGTCGGATACTGCCTTCGAGCACGTAGCGCACGCCGAATTCCCTGGCCACCTCTCGCACATCGACGCTGCGTCCCTTGTAGACGAAGGCGGAGTTCTGCGAGACGACCGAAAAGGAACGGAAGCGCGAAAGTGCGGTGATGATCTCCGCCACCACGCCGTCGGCGAAATAATCCTGGTCGGCGTCACCGCCGAGATTGACGAAGGGAAGAACGGCAACCGACGGCGCCTGCGGCTCCACGGGCGCCACGGACGCCATCCCGGCATCGTCCTGGCGCGGCAGGCGATAACCAACCCTGGGAACGGTGGCGATCCACTCCGTGCCGTCCGGTCTTGCGCCGAGAAGCTTCCTGAGCGTGGCAATCTGGACCGTCAGGTTGCCTTCTTCTACGGTAAGTCCCGGCCAGGCCCGCTCCATCAGATCCGCCTTGGTGACGACGCGGCCCTCAGCCTCCAGCAGCAAGCCGAGCAGCGCTACGGGCCGTGGTCCCGTCGCAACGGACTTTCCGTCCCGCCACAGGCTTCCTGTCACGGGATCGTAAAGGAACGGACCAAACGAAAGCCTTGAGCTGCTCATTGCCAGAGCATAGCGCGAAAATATTGCGGACTGAAAGCCGATGGTGCGCCGATGCGCTGGATAAGCCACCGTCGGATGAACGGCAGCTTATCCAGCGGACAGGGTCAAACCTTCAACTCGCGTCGCTCGCGCTCGGTCACCATCGCAAGGTCGAGCACCTTCTGCAGGTTGGCGGCGTGGCGGAAGTTCGGGTCCGGCTGGATGCCGCTTGCCACGGCCTCGGCAAAACGCTCGTAGTTGGTCGCCACCGGTTCAACCTCGATCTTCGTCCAGGTCGCGGTTTCGACATCCTCGCCGAGGCAACCATGCAGCTCGGAACCGCTGGGACGATGGATGACCTCAAGGCTGCCCCTCTCGCCATAAATGCGCAACTTCAACTCGTTCAGATGCCCTGTCGCCCAGCGGCTGGCATGGATGACGCCGAGCGCGCCGTTGGCGAAATCGACAGACATGGTGAAGCTGTCATTGGCATCGAGCAGATATTCGCCGATCTGGCCGCCCGGCGCCTTGTTGAAGGTCTTCAGCCGCGCAAAGACGTGATCGATGTCGGTCGCCGCGCCATAGGCGGCGAAATCGAGAATATGGATGCCGACGTCGCCGAGCACGCCGTTCGAACCATGGCCGGTGGAAAGCCGCCACAGCCAGGTCGATTCCGTGCGCCAGTCGCCCCAGGCGCGCGACACCAGCCAGCTCTGGAGATAGGAGGCTTCCACATGTCTGATCGTGCCGAGCTCGCCAGCAAGCACCATCTCACGGGCGCGCTGCAGCGGCGCGACGTTGCGATAGGTGAGGTTGACCATGTTGATGACGCCGGCCTTTTCGGCGGCCTCCGTCATCTCCAGCGCCTTTGTATAGTTCTCCGCCAGCGGCTTTTCGCAGAAAACGTGTTTGCCCGCAGCAATCAGCGCCATCGTCGTCGGGTGATGGATGCGGTCGGGCGTGACATTTGTCGCCGCATCGAATTCACCCCAGGCGATGGCCTCCTCCAGCGAAAGAAACCGCTTTTCGATGTTGAATTTGTCGGCGAAGGCCGAAAGCCGTTCGGAATCGGTGTCGACGGCGCCGACCACCGTCACGCCGTCGATGAGAGGGAAGCGGGCGAGCTGGTTTTTCGCCATCACCCCCGTGCCAAGAACGAGTAGTCGCATGGATGCTCCTCAGCGGTAACCGGCTTCGCCGGCCTGGTGCAGTCTCGGGCCGCGTTCGACGATCGGCTCCAGCGCTTTTTCTACCGGCACATTTGGAGCGTCGGTGATACCAGTCAACGCCCCCTCAGGGCTATAGGCCCACTTCACGCCGTTGATCAGCACCTTCTGCACATTGACGTCGTGATAGGTCGGATAGGTCTCGTGGCCTGGGCGGAAATAGAAGACGTTGCCGGCGCCACGACGCCAGGTCAGGCCCGAGCGGAACACTTCCCCGCCCTGGAACCAGGAGATGAACACCGTTTCAAGCGGTTCCGGCACCGAGAACTGCTCGCCGTACATTTCCTCGTTCTCGAGTTCGAAATGCTCGCCGATGCCGGCGGCGATCGGATGGCGCTGGTTGATCGTCCACAGACGCTCGCGTTCACCCGCCTCGCGCCATTTCAGCGCGCAGGGCGTGCCCATCAGCCGCTTGAAGATCTTGGAGAAATGGCCGGAATGCAGCACCAGCAAGCCCATGCCTTCCCAGACACGCTTGGCGACACGCTCAACGACGACGTCGGAGACCGCGCCGTGATCCTTGTGGCCCCACCAGGTCAAGACGTCGGTCTCAGCAAGGCGGGCTTCGCTGAGACCGTGCTCCGGCTCCTGCAGCGTCGCTGTCGTCGCCGAGATACTGGGATCGGTGTTCAGCGCGTTGGCGATCGTCGTGTGCATGCCCTCGGGATAGATACTCCGGACGACCGCATTGGTATTCTCGTGGATATTCTCTCCCCAGACGACGGTGCGAATGGCCATGATGTGCTCCTGTAGAACCTGGAAGTATCGATAGGCGGGAAGTCAGGATTCAAAGCGCTTTGGAAAACGGCGCCGACTGCGCCTCGTCTCCTCCACGTCCAAGGAACACATAGACCTTTGTCAGTATTTTGACAAAGGGGAAAATTTACCGACTGAAGACGGAAAAACCGGCTGGCAATATAGCAGCAATATCAATGCGAAACCGCTTTAGAAAATAGATTGACGACTAAAACGCCAGATATGATCAACCCGAGCCCGACAATTGCTGGCAAATCGAGACGCTGCTTGAAGAAGACCAGACCCACCGAGGAAATCAGCACGATTCCCAAAGCGCTCCAAATCGCATAGGCGATACCGACGGGGATGCTCTTCAGGGTCAACGATAGGCAATAGAAGGCAGCCGCATAACAGGCGAGGACGATTGCCGTCGGCCCGATGCGGGTGAACTGCTGCGACAGTTGCAGCGCGGTCGTGCCGATGACTTCGAGCACGATGGCTGCAAACAGCAGCCCGTAAACGGCGGCCTGGCTCATGGCGAATTCCTTTTCGAATTACTTGCCGGTCAGTTCGACAAGGCGATCGATGAGATCCCGCCTCAGAACGCCGCTGATATCATGGCTTTCCAATGTATCTGCGAACCAAAGTCCGTCGGCGGCGAAACGCACGACTTGTGCGTCGAGGGAGGAGTCGGTGCCGATATATTCCTCCGCCCGCGCCTGCACCCATTGGCGCCACCGAAGACGCAGCCGGGGTTCGGCAAGAAGCGCGATCGTCACCTGCGTCCAACTCCGGGAATCGTCGGGACGATCCTTGAGACCGGATACCGCCCTGAGATAGGCGCGGGTGAAGCGGCCCTGCGGCAGCGGATCGCCGCGCATCAATTCCTCTATATCGGCGTCAAACTTTTCGAGCAGGCTTTCAAACAGGGCATCGAGCAGCGCGTTCTTCGTCGGGAAGTGATGCAGCAGCCCGCCCTTGCTGACGCTGGACGCGGCGGAAACCGCATCGAGCGTGACGGCGGCCATGCCTTCGCTGGCAGCAAGGCGCGCGGCGACATCCAGCAACTGCTGGCGCACGAGGGCGGGCTGCTTCTTGCGATGATGAGCGTTCGACATGCAAATTAAAAGATACCGTCCGGACGGTTTTGTCAAACAGAATCGACGGCTACCCCTGCTGCTTCGGCATTATGTGCGAAATGCCGCGGCGCCTTGATGACAGTTGCGATCATTTTCCGCCCGGTGCATGAAGAGGCCGGGGTTGGTCCAGGCAGTGGGGATGGTTTCGTGACGGAGAAGGTCACCACCTTATATCAGGCGATCGGCGGCGATCCGGTCGTGCGGGCGCTGACGCACCGCTTCTACGAGCTGATGGACACGCTGCCGGAGGCGAGCAACGTGCGCGCCGTGCATCCGCCGAGCCTTACGGGCAGTGAAGTGAAATTCTACGAATATATGAGCGGTTATCTCGGCGGCCCGCCGCTCTATACCGACAAGCGCGGCCATCCGCGTCTGCGCAGCCGCCATTTCGTCGCCGAGATCGGCCCTGTCGAGCGTGACGAATGGCTGCTCTGCTTTCGCCGCGCCCTGGACGAGACGATATCGAGCCAGGCGTTGCGCGATCTTATCTGGGCGCCGGTGGAACGGCTCGCCTATCACATGCAGAACAAGGAATAGCCGATGCGCCTCAATGACCGTTTCGTGCCGCTGTTTTACTTGTTGTCGGGCCTGTTCGGCTTTGCCGGCGTGGCGCTTGCGGCAGCGGCTGCGCATGGCGGTGGCGATGCCCACCTGCTCGCCTCGGCCTCGGCAATGTGCCTGGCGCATGCGCCTGCCTTGCTGGCATTGGCGCTCGCCGCCGACAGAATCAATACCGCCTGGCTGGCCGGTTTGCTGATTGGCATCGGCACGCTGCTCTTTTCAGGCGAGCTCGTTTCGCTGCGTTTTGCCGGTTCCGGCCTATTCCCGATGGCCGCCCCGACCGGCGGTTTCGCCATGATGTTCGGCTGGCTGGCCGTTGCCGCCGGAGCGGTTTTTCGCGTCCGGGCCTAGGATTGTCGGTTCGGCATAGCGCTCTGCCGATATTGCTCAGGGGCTTAATGAAGGTTCACAGAGTAGATATACCATCGTAGATACCATCCCGAGGAATGGCTGGGGCCCGCGGCTTGCTCCCTCTTCTCCCCTCGGGGAGAAGGTGGCCCGAAGGGTCGGATGCAAGGGGGCCGCACGGCACGCCATCCATTATTGCCCTTCGCTTACTCTCAGTGCATTCGCGGCTTAGCCGCTCACCCCCTCATCGCCTCGCTATCGCTCCGGCACTTCTCCCCGTTGGGGAGAAGAGACCTGTGGCAGCGCCTCAGGCTCCTTTCTCCGCCGGAGTTGAGAGAGAGAGAGAGAGAGCAAAAAATCAAGATTTTAGCGAAGAGCCAAGTCGCTCTTAATCAACCGCAATTATATCCCGTCGACCACGTTGAAGCCTTCGAAAACAGGCGGTCCCTTGTAGATCGCCTTGTGATCGCCGGCATTGCGGTGCGCTGCGCGAAAACTCTCGGACTTCGTCCAGTTCTGAAAATCCGCTTCGCTTTTCCAGACCGTGTGCGAGGAATAGAGCGTATAGCCTTCCTCTTCGTTGACCTTACCGCGCAGCAGGCGGAATTCGACGAAACCGGGCACCTCGGGCAGGCTGGAATCACGATTGCGCCAGACCGTCTCGAAATCGCCTTCGCTCCCGGTTGCAACCTTGAAGCGGTTCATTGCGATATACATGAAATCTCCTAAAGCATGTCGCGCAAAAGTGTGTAGCGGTTTTGCGACAAGGACATGCGTAAAAACAAAGACCTAAAGCGCGATAAGCAAATCTGAAGGATTGCGACGCGCTTTAGACCTTCCTTTTGCCCGCGCTTGCCACACGCGAGGGAAAGGCGAGAACATTATCACCGCTTGCCGCGGCCGGGCCAAGCGGTCTTGTTGCCGCCTCTCCGGGCATGCGCGCTTCCCAGGTCGGGAACAGCGTCACATTCTGGTAGATCTGCTGGCGTTCGGCATGCTGCTGGAAAAGTTCGTAGAGTTCGGGCACGAGGCCCTCGCCTGTCTGCGCGGCAAGCTTGTGCAGGCCGATCATGGTGAAGCCGTCTGGGCGCTGGTCGTTCATCGGGAATTATCTCGTTCGTTCATCGTATGCAACGCACGCTCCAGGCTGGACTTGCTGCCGTTTCGAAGTGGGATGAAGGCCTTGCCGAACTTCTTGCAGCCGGTCTTCACGCGCAGGCAGGCATCGTGGCTGATACAGTCGATCGGGCAGAACACGCAGTCGACCGAGGGAAGGACGGTATCGATGCGGGAAACCGCTTCACGCAGCCCGCCGTCGTGATGAATGAGCTCGGCACCGAAATTGCTGCAGATCTGGCGAAGATGCGCCACCTGGCAGTCGCGGCCGCCGACATAGAGGAAACTGCGGCCATCCAGTTTGGATCGCCCGGAGGACGCCTGACCGGCGTCTTCGCCCGCGCTGTCGCGAACCTCCCGGTTCGAACCCTTCTTGCCCTTGCGAGCCATATGCCACCCGTTCGCTCGTTGATCGTCACACGATTTCTTGCGTGTGCGAGCGGACCTTATTAAACTTGATTTTTAGAGTAAAGTATAAAGTTGATGATTTTTATCATATTTATTGGACCGTGATTGGCAAGGAGGTAAAGCTCCTTCCACCTCCACCGGGCGTAGCCCCAAACGGTGCTGCGCGGCGGACAGCATCGATGGCGAGTTGATCGATTTCGGGAACACCAGATCCACTTACCACGCGAACCGACGTCAGGCCGCCACTGCCATTCACCGAAAAAGTGACGACCACAGTGCCCTCGACACCACGAGGTGTTCTGATCGCACGGCGAATACGGCTGCGGACCTTGCCGTCGTAATTGGCTTTGGCCGCGGTTCCGACCCCATCATTGTTGCCAGCGGCACGCGAATTGCGATCCGATTGAGCCGACGGATCACCCTCGGCCATACCCTGCTTCGCGTCCTGCTGCGCCTCCCCCCGCGAACCGGCGACCTTTTTCGGCGGGCGCTTCTTCTCGACCGGTTTCGGCTTTTCCTGCGTCACCACCTTTGGTTTCGGCATTGACGTCACGATCTCTTGCGGCACCTCCGGTTCTGGCTGAACCTCCACTGTTTCAACCGGCTTTACCTTCCGAGGCATCTCTGCCGTGATAGGCTGCACTTCGGATGGTTGAACTTCCGGAGGAACCTCATCGGCTGGCTTCTGCTCTTCCGGGGTGACGGTCGACATCGGCTGCGCGACTGCCGTTTCAGCCGGCACCTCGGAAACCAGAATCTCTGGCTCCACTGCGGTCACGGGTTCCGGCGATACGCGCGTCACCTCCTGAGCCGGAGCCGGCCGAACCGGATCCTGCGTCTCTACAGGCGACACCTCGGACGGCTGCAAGGTTTCGGGTTGAGGTTCGGCCATTTCCGTAGGCTGGATCGTGTCAGGCTGAACAGCTTCTGGAATAATTTCTTCCTGCACTGTCACTTCGGTCTCGCCGGCGGCAGCCTGATCAACGTCCGAATTGCCATACATGAAGACGCTCACCGCATCGCCTGCTTCCTCGATCGCCTCCTCCTGCGCGTTGGGGAAGGCAATGATCAATACAGCGGCCAGCGTCGCGTGGAAAATCAGCGAACCAACGCAGGCAAGCGCCACCCGTCGCCGTACCGGCTTCTTCTCGTCCTCCTGCTTTTCCACCGCCGCATCCATCGGCGGCGCAGGAACGGAGGCTATCGGCTCGGCTTCCGGATGATCGGGAAAGGAGGGTATCTGCGCGAAACGCGCATAGTGGACCACGGCCTCGCCGGCCGGCTGCCGCTGCACGTTGCGCAGGTCGGAAAGCTCATGGCCGGGATGCATGTTATTGTCGTTCAGACCGCCGTCAGCGTCCGGCTCCCCGATGAGCACCTGTCTCGATCTGGTCTTCGCTGAAATTGCCATTTGTATGCCTCGGACAGCCTGAAACATGTCCGCCGGGGTTCATCCCCGGCGTATTCTCAAAGCAATTCCAGGAAAAGTGTGAAGCGGTTTTCCGTCCGGAATTGCGTAAAAACAAACGGATAGAGCGGTTCAGCGTTTCCGTGAAAAGCTGAACCGCTCTAGCCCTCGAAGGGAACGGAAATCTGTGAATGGGTGACGAGACCCTTCATGCATTCACCCCCCGCCGGGCCATCGCAGACCGGCGTGTCGTTGATGATGATACGCGTGACCGTCTCGCACTTCACATTCGGCATATCGAACTGGCGCACGCGCTTCTTGCCCTGCGGCAGATCGCGGAAGTCGAGCACGGTGATGCGGTCGACGGCATTCTTGTCGTTGAAGAAGGCGAGCTCGAAGGAGATCTTGTTGATCGGCGCCTGAAGATTGTTCTCGGCGACGAAGGTCATCATGCAGCCCTTTTGCGACGGCGCCAAAGCGCTGAGTTCGACATCGAGCTTGGCGGTTGCCGCATCCTGCGCCTGACATACGCTTGAAACCGCCATCATCATGCCGGCCGCAACAGCCACAAACCTAACCGTCATCATCTTCTCCGCCATTGTCGCGAACCGCCGCCAGGCGGCTTCATATCAGCAATCTCAAAAACTTGACTTATTAGTCTCCTATTGCATCTTTAAAAAAGCATGAGTAAGAAAGTCAAGATAATTGTCATCACGACCGGGGATCCCGATCACCGGCCTCACGGAATTGCCAACCGAAATGATGGTTGAAAAGCCAGATAACTTTAAGCATGTGCCGCTGCAGAGCGAACCTGCGGCGCAGCACCGGATCGTCGAAAGCGCGGATCTTTTCCGCGGCACCAACGAGATCATGATTCAACACGACGGCCTGGTCTACCGCCTGAAGATCACCCGTCAAGGCAAGCTCATTCTCAATAAGTAGGGTAGGACATGACCGAACAGACAAGGCCGGCGCCAGCCGAAATCCGCGCGTTTCGCGCTGACAATCCGAAGATGCGCGAGCGCGATATCGCCGCCCAGCTGAAGATTTCCGAGGCAGCCCTCGTCGCCGCCGAAACCGGCATCAGCGTGACCCGCATCGATGGCAGCGCGCTGAAGCTTCTCGAGCGCGTGGCCGGGCTCGGTGAAGTGATGGCGCTGTCGCGCAACGAAAGTGCCGTGCACGAGAAGATCGGCGTCTTCGAAAACATCAAGAGCGGCGCGCAGGCCGCGATCGTTCTCGGCGAGAACATCGACCTGCGCATCTTCCCGAGCCGCTGGGAGCATGGTTTCGCCGTATCCAAGAAGGATGGCGATCAGGAGCGCCTCAGCCTGCAATATTTCGACAAGGCCGGCAACGCCGTGCACAAGGTGCACCTGCGCGCGAGCTCGAATGTCGAGGCCTATCACGCGATCGTCGCCGAGTTGAAGTTGCAAGATCAGTCGCAGGAATTTGTCGAGGCTGAAACCTCGAACGCCGCAGATGAGACCGCCGACATCAGCCGTGACGAACTGCGCGACAACTGGAGCAAGCTCACCGATACGCATCAGTTCTTCGGCATGCTGAAGCGCCTGAAGATCGGCCGCCAGGCGGCCGTGCGCACTGTCGGCGACGACTATGCCTGGAAGCTCGACATCAGCGCCACGGCAGAGATGATGCATGCCTCTGTGAAATCTGGCCTGCCGATCATGTGCTTCGTCGCCAATGACGGCATCGTCCAGATCCATTCCGGCCCGATCTTCAACGTGCAGGCCATGGGTCCGCGGATCAATATCATGGACCCGAGCTTCCACCTGCATCTGCGCCAGGATCATATCGCCGAGACCTGGGCCGTGCGCAAGCCGACCACGGACGGCCACGTCACCTCGCTGGAGGCCTACAACGCCGAAGGCGAGATGATCATCCAGTTCTTCGGCAAGCGGCAGGAAGGTTCCGACGAACGCGCCGCATGGCGCGAGATCATGGAAAACCTGCCGCGGGCAGCAAGCGTGGCAGCATAAGGATCGCAACGATGACGATGCGTAACAATCTGCGCCGGATCCGTGCTTGGGAACTGGCCCTGACGGCGGCCGTAATGGCGCTGCCGCTGATCCCGATGGCGCCGACGGTCGAAGGCTTCGCCTTCATCCGCGCCGCCCATGCTGACGAAAAGAAGCTCGACACGTCGCGCCTGGTTTCGGTCGGCGGCGACATTACCGAGATCGTCTATGCGCTCGGAGAGGAAAGCCGGCTGATCGCCCGTGACACGACGAGCATGTATCCGGAGGCGGCGCTGAAGCTGCCCAACGTCGGCTACATGCGCGCGCTCTCGCCGGAAGGCATCCTCGCCATGAACCCGACGGCGATCATTGCCGTCGAAGGTTCAGGCCCGCAGGAGGCGCTGACCGTGCTGAAGAATGCCAGCGTGCCCTTCGAGACCGTGCCGAGCGCCTTTACCCGCGACGGCATCATCGCCAAGATCGACCGTGTCGGCACGCTGCTTGGCGTGCCCGACAAGGCCAAGGCGCTAGAAGAAAAGGTCGCAGCCGATCTCGACGCGATGATCGCCGACGCCGAGAAACGCCCGAAGGCCGAGCGCAAGCGCGTTCTCTTCATCCTCAGCGCCCAGAACGGCCGGATCATGGCATCAGGCACCGGCACGGCCGCCGATGGCATCGTCAAGCTCGCCGGCGCCATCAACGCCGTTGGCGCATTCCCGGGTTACAAGCCGCTGACGGACGAGGCGCTTATCGAAGCCAAGCCCGACATCATCCTGATGATGAACCGCGGCGATGGCGCCGGCACCAAGAGCGAAGACCTGCTGGCTCAGCCGGCGATCGCGCTGACGCCGGCAGGCGAGAAGAAAGCGATCATCCGAATGGATGGCGTCTACCTGCTCGGCTTCGGCCCGCGCACTGCAGCCGCCGCGCGTCAGCTCAACACGGCGATCTACGGAGGCTGATCATGGCCCTGCCGCTTGCAATGACGGAACGAAGGCGACCATTCCCTATGCCGGACATCCGCGAAATCAGGCAGGCGGGCGACAGGACGCGGCTGGCCTTGCTGGTGATCGCGCTGCTCGTCGCCGGCTCGGTCTTCTCGATGCTGTTTTCGGTGACGACAGGCGCCTCGGATGCCTCGATCCTCGACGTCATCAGCAACATGGCCGGTTCCGAGATGGCGCTCAGTACGCGTGACCGGATCATCATCTTCGATATCCGCCTGCCAAGGGCGATCCTCGGCTTCTTGATCGGCGCCTCGCTTGCCGTCTCCGGTACGGTGATGCAAGGCCTGTTCCGCAATCCGCTGGCCGATCCCGGCCTCGTCGGCGTTTCCTCCGGTGCAAGCCTCGGCGCAGTCGCGATGATCGTACTCGGCAGCGGCATCGCTGCTCCGCTCCAGGTGCTTCTCGGCATCTACGCTCTGCCGGCGGCCGCCTTTGGCGGCGGCCTCGTCACGACGCTACTGCTCTACAGGATCGCCACCCATCGTGGCCAGACCTCGGTGGCGACGATGCTGCTTGCGGGCATCGCGCTCGGCGCACTCGCCCTCGCCATCACGGGGCTGCTGATCTACATGGCCAACGACCAGCAACTGCGCGACCTGACCTTCTGGAGCATGGGTTCGCTTGCCGGCGCCACGTGGACGAAGATCGCCGCCGCCAGCCCGATCATCCTGTTGTCCTTCACTACCCTGCCCTTCATGGCCCGCGGCCTCAATGCCATCACGCTCGGCGAGGCGGCCGCCTTTCATATGGGCGTGCCGGTGCAGCGGCTGAAGAATGTCGCGATCGTCGGCGTCGCCGCGGCGACCGGCGCGTCCGTCGCCGTCAGCGGCGGCATCGGCTTCGTCGGGATCGTCGTGCCGCATATCCTGCGCATGGCGATCGGCCCCGACCATCGTTTCCTGCTGCCGGCCGCAGCTCTTCTCGGCGGCTCCCTGCTGATCTTCGCGGACGTCCTGGCGCGCACCCTGGTCGCCCCGGCCGAGCTGCCGATCGGTATCATCACCGCGGCGGTCGGCGGGCCGTTCTTCCTGTGGATCCTGCTGAGGCAGCGTTCGCGCCCTGCCCTGTGAGGGGCCCCTGTGAGTAACCCCCATGAGTGCCCCCCGTGAGTGCCCCCCGTGAGTGACATTGAGATGATCGAAATTTCCGGCGTCTCCGTGCGCCTTTCCAGCAAGACCATCATCAGCGACGTCACTTTTACGGCAAGAGCCGGCGAGCTGACGGCGATTGCCGGGCCGAACGGCTGCGGCAAGACGACGACGATGAAAGCCATCTCCGGCGAACTTGCCTATGGCGGCTCGGTGCGCATCGGCGGCGACGAGGTGAGGGCTCTGAAACCCTGGCAGCTTGCTGCCGTTCGCGGTGTCCTGCCGCAGGCAAGCACGATCTCCTTTCCGTTCACCGTGCGCGAGATCGTCCGCATGGGCCTGACTTCGGGCCTCAACCTGCATCCCGACAAGGCCGAGCAGACGGCGGCCGCAGCTCTTTCCTCCGTCGACTTGACCGGCTTCGAAGGCCGTTTCTATCAGGAGCTCTCCGGCGGCGAGCAGCAGCGTGTGCAGCTTGCCCGCGTGCTCTGCCAGATCGCCGAGCCCGTCGTCGACGGCAAGCCCTGCTGGCTGCTGCTCGACGAACCGGTCTCGAGCCTCGACATCAGCCACCAGCTGATCATCATGACGCTTGCTCGCAATTTCTGCAAACGTGGCGGCGGCGTCATCGCCGTCATGCACGATCTCAACCTGACGGCGCTCTTTGCCGACCGCATCGTGCTGATGAAATCCGGCCGGCTCGCCGCCGCTGGCAGCATCGGCGAAGTGCTGACGAACGAAACGATGCTCTCGGTGTTCGGCTGCGCGCTGCGGATCAACCAGGCACCATCAGACGGCACGCCCTTCGTGCTCGCCCACAGCGCCGTTTCGCGCTCCTGAGCACCGCGCGAGCGGAACTTTTGATCGCCCGGCACGTTTCCGGCATGATCTGGGTCAATGCCGAGCGATATCATTCATGCAACGGACGGTGGTGACCCTCGTGCGAAACAGGCGGGCTTGTGCGCGCCCCAGCCAATGGAGACAGCCATGAGCTATTCTATCTTCCAGTCCGGCCGCAGCCGCCGCAACGGCACCTTCCACAATCTGGAATCCGGCATCGAGGAACAGATCGAAGCGTTGCGCGACGAACTCGCAGAACTGACGCGCCTCGTTGGCAAGAGCTCGCGCCACCAGGGTGAGAAAATCCGTAGTCAGGCCGGCGCCGGCTATGAGGAACTGCTCGGCCGCAGCGAGGATCTGCTGCGCGAATTGCAGCACGGCTATGAGCGTGGAGCGACGGAAATGCGGGAGACGGTGCGCAAGCATCCCTTAGCAACCATCGGCGCCGCAGCCGCTTTCGGCCTTGCCATCGCCTTCCTCGCCCGGCGCTGAGGAAGCGCGATGCTCTTCTCGATCCTCGGCCTGCTGACGGGCGCAAGCGTGCACCGAACCGTTGCGCGCGCCAAGCGCAATGGCATCTTCATTGCGTTTGCCGTGCTCTTCCTCCTTACTGCCTACGCGCTGGCCGTCACTGCCGGCGCCATCTGGCTCGCCGGCATATACGGTCCGATCGGCGCTGCTCTTTTCCTGGCCGCCTGCGCGCTGCTGATCGCCATCATCGCGCTGGTGGTAATGTCGATCATCAACGCCCGGGAAGCCCGCCGCACCCGGGAACGCCGCGCGGCGCTGGAATCGCTGGCAACGGTCGGGCTCGGCCTTATCCGTGCTCAGCCGCTCCTGACCGCCGGTGTTTTGGCAGCAATCGTCGCCGCCAATCTGGTGGGATCGAAGCGCGAGGATTGATTGAGGAGACGGCAACAGGCGGCGGCCCTTCACCCTAGCCCTCTCCCGGTAAAAACGGGGAGAGGGACGTGCCATACGAGACGCGAGAGAGGGACGGAGAGGTTGCGGCATATCCCCTTCGCCCCGTTTATGGGGAGAAGGTGGCGGCAGCCGGATGAGGGGCGGATCCACAATAATATCAACGATATAGTCGACAACGCAAAAAAGCCCGCTCCCCGACGGGCGACCGGCTTTCTTCCCAAATGTAACTCTTTCAGAATGCGAAGGCCTTCGACGTCAGCGGCGCCGATGTGGCGTCGGGGCCGAAATCGGCCTCGCCTGATATCTGCAGCAACTCTTGCAGCCGCTGCCGGGCTCGGTTGACGCGGCTCTTGATGGTACCCACGGCACAGCCGCAGATTTCGGCCGCCTCCTCGTAAGAAAAACCCGAGGCGCCGACGAGGATGATCGCCTCGCGTTGATCCGGCGGCAGTTGGTCGAGCGCCTTCTTGAAGTCCTGCAGGTCGAGCGCGCCATATTGCGAGGGGTGCATCGCCATCGATTCAGTGAACAGCCCGTCGCTGTCCTGCACTTCGCGGCCGCTCTTGCGCATCTGGCTGTAGAGTTCGTTGCGCAGGATCGTAAAGAGCCAGGCCTTCATATTGGTGCCCATCTCGAAATGATCCTGTTTCGCCCAGGCTTTCATGATGGTGTCCTGGACGAGATCGTCGGCACGATCGTGCCGCCCGATGAGCGAGATCGCGAAGGCGCGAAGACTTGGGAGTGCCGCCAGCAGTTCCCGCTTGAAGCTGGGTTGCGATTTGTCTTCCATGCGGCGAGATCCTATTCGGCCATCTTGGCAGAAGCCATCATTTCAGCATGGTCGAGCTTTTCGAGAAGGTCGAGAAAACGATCGGGGATCGCCTCACCCTGTGCGGCCGCATAAAGCGACCGCAGCCTGACGCCGATCTGATTGTTCGGGTCCAGGATGTCGCTCGCCCGCAGCTCCAGCTTTCGCTGATCGGCTGCTTCTTTCTTGCGTGTAGTCATCAATTCGTCTTCTCGCCGGTTGTCTGTCCAGAGTATGATGCCGAAAAGTGTGGGCGGTTTTCGGATGACATCATGCCCTAACTTTCTAATTTAGAACAGGATTCGGATTTTAGGCCGACCCGGCCGAAAATCATCCTGTTCTAGGGGGCGTGGATGGGATCAATCACGATTTCAACCAGCGACATCGAACGTTCGATCGATATCGCTGGTATTTGCCGCTGCATGGGTCAAAACGCTACGCCCTTTCTTCGTCGGCTGGAATAATGCGGCGCGACGAAAAAAGTTCCTGTCATTCCGGAACTTTTTTATGAAGGCAGCGTTAACCGCTCATTGAAGCCAATGCCGGTCTGCATTCAGGAGCCATTAATGACACTTTCTACTCGAATTGCGCCGCACCTTCCTTATCTGCGCCGCTATTCCCGCGCCCTTACCGGCACTCAGACTTCGGGCGACGCTTACGTCGCCGCCGTTCTCGAAGCCATCATCGCCGATCTGTCGATTTTCCCGGATACGGCGAATGACCGGGTCGCACTCTACAAACTGTTCACGCAACTGTTTGGTTCCACCGCAGTCCAGATTCCGGAGCCGACCTCGCCCTATGCCTGGGAGCAACGCGCCACGCTGAACCTTTCCAAGGTTTCGCCGCGCGCCCGTCAGGCCTTCCTGCTCGCCTCCGTGGAGAATTTCCGCGTCGCTGAAATTGCCGAAATCCTGGAAACCGAGGAGCAGGATGTCGTGCAGTTGCTCGACGTAGCGTCGCAGGAGATTTCCCGTCAGGTCGCAACCGATATCATGATCATCGAGGACGAACCGCTGATCGCCATGGATATCGAGCAGATGGTCGAGAGCCTCGGCCATCGCGTCACCGGCATTGCCCGTACGCATGCCGAGGCCGTGGCGCTCTACAATAAGACCAAGCCGAGCATGGTGCTGGCCGACATTCAGCTTGCCGACGGCAGCTCCGGTATCGACGCAGTCAACGACATCCTCAAGACGTCGAGCGTGCCGGTGATCTTCATCACCGCTTTCCCGGAACGCCTTCTGACCGGCGAGCGCCCGGAACCGACTTTCCTTGTCACCAAGCCCTTCAATCCGGACATGGTCAAGGCACTGATCAGCCAGGCTCTTTTCTTCAATGAATCGACCAGAGTGGCCGCCTGAGACGTAATTTTCCGGCTTTCGGAACCAAATCGCCAAAACAGGCGTTCCGGTGCTACCGGGACGCTCCGATGGCTTTAACGGTTTTTGCAGCGCTTTGTTCTAGAGTTGGCAGGCGCTGTATGGAAGGGCGCTCCCTTCAGCGACGGTCAAGATGTCACAAGGAAAGGCGGCCGAGTGAATACGACTGAACCATTGTCCGGCATGCCTTTTACCTTCGAAGGCAAAGCCGCAATGATGGAGCGCGCGCTCGGCAGCGCCGGGGTTTCGATCCTCTGCCAGGATGCTCGACTGTCGATCTTCTACGTCGAAAATCTGCCGCCGCATTTCGCGGCGCTCTTTATGCCCGGCGGCAGCGACGCCGCCCTTTTCGGCGAGGCCCATGGGCGATATCTGACAGCGCTGAAACACAAGGTCCTGGAAACCGGCATTCCCAACAATGCTGAAGTCGAAATCGATGTCGACGGCGAAAGGCGCACTTATGAACTGAAGATCCAGCGCACCGGCGAACGCAGCGCACATGGACTTCTATCCGTCATGACTGAAGTCACCGAAAGCCGGCATCGGGAAAAAGTTCTGAAATCGCTGCTGCGCGAGCTCTCACACCGCTCGAAGAACCTTCTGGCCATCATCCAGGGCATTGCCACGCAGACGGCGCGCAACACGCTCTCTCTCGACAGCTTCCTCCTCAAGTTCCGCGGACGGCTGCAATCGCTTTCCAATTCGCAGGACCTGATCACTGATTCGAGCTGGCGCGGCGCCTACCTCTTCGAACTCGCCGAAAAGCAATTCGCCCCCTATTGGCCGGAGACGGCCGGCTCCATGCCGATCTATGGCATCAACGCTCATCTGACACCGAATGCCGCCGTGCACCTCGGGCTCGCCCTCCACGAACTCATCGTCAATTCCGCCTCCTTCGGCGCAATATCAGGCGGCGCCGCCTCCATCACGCTGAATTGCCGCGAAGCCATGATCAACGACAGGAGGGCGATCGAAGTTGCCTGGGCGGAAGTTCTGCATGATCAGTCGGAAGTCCACGAATTCAGCGACAACAGCTTCGGCCGCACCGTGCTGGAGCGTGTCGTGCCTTCATCGGTCAATGGCAAAGCGGAGTTGAACCTCGTTCCCGGCCGCATCGAGTACCGTCTGACCATTCCGGAAACCGAATTCGAGATCTTCAAGCGGGTGTGACAAGCCCTGGAGACAGCCGAGAACGAAAAACAGCTGGTGCGAGGGCGGCGCACCAGCTGTCTTCACTCACCGGGAGGGGACCGTGAGTACGTCCGGATAGTGGGTTGGGGGCGCGCATGTTGGGTCGATGCGATCACCATCCGGATATCGCAATAACGACGACCTCAAACTTTGGTTCCCTGCCATCCGAAAAAAATTCGACTTTTTTGAATCTTTTTTCGGATGCCCTTCCCTCATCACTCGCTCAGCCGTTTCACCGATTTAGGTCGAATAAATTTTCTCAGCAAAAACAGAGGATTACTTGCGAGTCAGCAAGGGAAAATCGTCAAAATTTTACCGTTTGATAAATTTTTAAACCTGAGTTACGCTTTCCCTCACAGGCCGTTTACCAATAATGAGGGAACTTCAATGGAACGACTGGAAACCGGGATTCATCCCGGCCGGCTTTCGCCCGCCGAGTATGAGGCTAATTTTTCCGATCTTCATCCGCGCCTCGATAATCATGAGGCGCTGGTCGCCGCTGACCGCTGTTATTTCTGTTATGACGCGCCATGCATGACGGCCTGTCCCACCTCGATCGACATTCCGCTGTTCATCCGCCAGATTTCGACCGGCAATCCGATCGGCTCGGCAAAGACGATCTTCGACCAGAACATCCTCGGCGGCATGTGCGCCCGCGTCTGTCCCACCGAAGAACTCTGTGAACAGGCCTGTGTGCGCAACACGGCTGAAGAGCGGCCGGTCGAGATCGGCCGCCTGCAGCGTTATGCCACCGATGCCGCCATGCAGGCCGACAAACAATTCTATGCCAGGGCCGAGCCGACCGGAAAGACGATCGCCGTTGTCGGCGCCGGCCCGGCCGGCCTTGCCGCCGCCCATCGCCTGGCCGTGAATGGCCATTCCGTCGTCATCTATGATGCCAGGGAAAAATCCGGCGGTCTCAACGAATACGGTATCGCCACTTACAAGACCGTCGACGACTTCGCCCAGAAGGAAGCCGATTACGTCCTTTCGATCGGCGGTATCGAGGTTCGGCATGGCCAGTGTCTCGGCCGCGATTTTTCACTTTCCGATCTGCAGGCGCAATATGACGGCGTCTTCCTCGGTATCGGCCTTGCCGGCGTTAACGCGCTACGCATCGAGGGCGAAAACCTTGCAGGCGTCGACGACGCCGTCGATTTCATCGCCGCACTCCGCCAAGCCGAAGACAAGGGCGAAATCGCCATCGGCCGCCGCGTCGTCGTCCTTGGCGGCGGCATGACGGCGATCGACGCTGCCGTGCAGGCAAAGCTGCTCGGCGCCGAGGAGGTGACGATCTGTTACCGTCGCGGCAAGGAGCACATGAATGCCTCCGAATACGAGCAGGATCTGGCAAGCTCCAAGGGCGTCATCATCCGCCACTGGCTGGCGCCGAAATCGATCCTGTCGCAGGACGGCAAGGTCGCCGCGATCGAAGTGGAATATACCAAAATCCTCGATGGCCGTCTCGTCGGCACCGGCGAGACCGGTGTGATTGCCGCCGACCAGATCTTCAAGGCGATCGGCCAGAGCTTTGACGCCTCTGGTCTCGGTTCGCTGCGCATGGAATCCGGCCGCATCGCCGTCGATGGCGAAGGCCATACCTCGCTTGACGGCGTCTGGGCCGGCGGCGACTGCGTCTTCGGCGGCGACGATCTCACGGTTTCCGCCGTCGCCCACGGTCGCGATGCGGCTGAATCCATCCATCGTGCCCTCACCGCAGCAGCCGCTCCGGCTGTCGCGGTTGCCTAAAGGGGAGAATGAACAATGGCTGATCTCCGTAATAATTTTGTCGGCATCAAGTCCCCGAACCCATTCTGGCTGGCGTCTGCGCCGCCGACCGACAAGGCCTACAATGTCGAGCGCGCCTTCAAGGCCGGCTGGGGCGGCGTGGTCTGGAAGACGCTGGGCGAGGAAGGCCCGCCCGTCGTCAACGTCAACGGCCCGCGCTACGGCGCGATCTGGGGCGCCGACCGCCGCCTGCTCGGTTTGAACAATATCGAGCTCATCACCGACCGCGACCTCTACACCAACCTGCGCGAAATGAAGCAGGTGAAGATGAACTGGCCGGACCGGGCACTGATCGCCTCGATCATGGTACCTTGCGAGGAAGAGGCCTGGAAGGCGATCCTGCCCTTGGTCGAAGAAACCGGCGCCGACGGCATCGAGCTCAATTTCGGCTGTCCGCACGGCATGTCGGAGCGCGGCATGGGTTCCGCGGTCGGTCAGGTGCCGGAATATATCGAGATGGTCGTGCGCTGGTGCAAGCAGTACACCCGCATGCCCGTCATCACCAAGCTCACGCCCAACATCACCGATGTCCGCCGCCCCGCCCGCGCCGCCAAGGCCGGCGGCACCGATGCCGTCTCGCTGATCAACACGATCAATTCGATCGTCTCCGTCGATCTCGACAACTTCGCCCCTAACCCGACGGTCGGCGGCAAGGGCAGCCATGGTGGTTATTGCGGCCCGGCGGTAAAGCCGATCGCCCTCAACATGGTGGCCGAGATCGCCCGCGATCCCGAAACCTATGGCCTGCCGATCTCGGGCATCGGCGGCATCACCACCTGGCGGGACGCTGCCGAATTCCTCGTGCTCGGCGCCGGCAACGTCCAGGTCTGCACCGCGGCGATGACTTACGGCTTCAAGATCGTCCAGGAGATGATCACCGGCCTCTCCGACTGGATGGACGAAAAAGGCCACCGCAGCCTCGACGACATTACCGGCCGCGCCGTGCCCAACGTCACCGACTGGCAGTATCTGAACCTCAACTACATCGCCAAGGCCAAGATCGATCAGGACGCCTGCATCAAATGCGGCCGCTGCTACATCGCCTGCGAGGACACCTCGCACCAGGCGATCACCAACTTCGTCGATGGCGCTCGCCATTTCGAGGTGATGGATGAGGAATGCGTCGGCTGCAATCTCTGCGTCAGCGTCTGTCCGGTTGAGAACTGCATCACCATGGAGCAGCTTCCCACCGGCGCCCTCGACAAACGCACCGGCCGGGTTGTCGACCCCAACTATGCCAACTGGACCACGCATCCGAACAACCCAATGGCGCGCCAGGCGGCGGAGTGATGGAGCTTCAACGCCACGGGCAAGCTCGGTCCGCGGCATTGCGCTGCACCGCAAATGCAAGTTTCGGGCTTGATGGATGGGCCCGAAAGGTGGCGAAAGGCGATTACGGGAACATCATAAGGCTGCCGAAGTTAGCGCAGGCGATTCCACGAGAGAGCCATGCACGACCACTCAAGCAGCGAAGAGTCGAAATCGAAGCCTCGCAGTTCGAGCCGACGCTCCCCGATCGGAGCGGAGGTTGATGCCGGCGGCGTTTCGTTCCGAGTATGGGCCCCTGCCAGAGAACGCTGTTTCCTCGTGATCGAGGGAAATTCCGAACATAAGATGACGGCGGAGGACGGCGGCTACTTCTGCCTGTATCTGCCCGGTTTGGATGTAGGAACGCGATACCAGTTTCACTTTGGAGACGCGGATGATCTTCTTGCCGATCCTGCCTCGCGTTTTCAGCCAGATGGTCCATCGGGGCCATCAGTCGTCGTAGATCCGGCGCGGTATCAGTGGAGTGATTACGACTGGCAAGGAATGCCCGCCTTCGGAGCTGCTCTCTACGAGATGCACATCGGCACCTTCACAAGGGAAGGTACCTTTGCGGCAGCCCGGGAAAAGCTGGAAAGACTTCGCGCACTCGGCATCAACTGCCTGGAAGTAATGCCCATCAATGAGTTTGAAGGCGAATTCGGCTGGGGCTACGACGGAACATTGCTCTATGCTCCGACGCGGCTCTATGGAACACCGGATGATGTGCGCGCTTTCGTCGACGAAGCCCACCGGATCGGCATCGGGGTGATCCTCGACGTGGTCTACAACCACTTCGGTGTCGGCGAGCGGTTTTCTGAATTCACGCCCGACTATTTCACGGAGCGGTACTCGAACGAATGGGGCAAGGCGATCAACTTCGACGGTCCGAACAGCCACGGTGTTCGGGAATATATAGCAAAGAACGCGGCCTACTGGATCGACGAATTCCATTTCGATGGACTGCGTATCGATGCAACGCAGGCGTTGTTCGACTCAAGCCACGAACACATCGTCACGGTCATTGCTAGGGAAGCTCGAGCAGCAGCGGGACAGCGGCAGATCTATCTCGTGAGCGAAAATGAGCCGCAGCAAAGCGAAATGGTGCGGCCGGAGAGCGCGGGAGGGCATGGGCTGAACGCCTTATGGAACGATGATTTCCACCGCTCCGCGACAGTGGCGCTGACCGGCCGCAACGAAGCCTATTATCATGATCACCGCGGTACGGCCCAGGAACTCGTTTCTGCCGCCAAATATGGCTGCCTGTTTCAGGGGCAGCGATATGATTGGCAGGATAAACCGCGCGGAACGGCTGGGCTCGACCTCAAGCCGTGGAATTTCGTGCACTTCCTCCAGAATCACGACCAAGTCGCCAATTCCGGCACGGGCGCCAGGATCGGCCACCTAACATCGCCAGCCCGTCTTCGGGCCATGACGGCGCTGCAACTGCTGGGGCCGCAGACGCCCATGCTCTTTCAGGGACAGGAATTTGGTGCCTCTTCTCCGTTTTATTATTTCGCAGATCACGCTGGAGAAATCGCCGACATGGTCCGGCAGGGGCGGCGCAGTTTCCTCAGCCAATTCCCGAACCTGAGGGATGAAGAGCTCATCAGACAGATGGCGGATCCGTGTGCTCGCACGACGTTTGAGAAGGTGAAGCTCGATTGGGCCGAATGGGAGAGAAACGCGGCAGTCGTGCTGCTTCATCGCGACCTGCTGAATCTTCGTCAGACGAACAAGGCATTTTCTCGCCAAGCTTGCGCTCGTGACGGCCAAATGGACGGTAATGTTTTGTCCAGATCCGCCTTCCTCCTGAGGTTCTTCGCGGAGAAGCCGTCGGACGAAAGAATATTGTTGATCAACTTCGGCAATGACCTCGTGATCGATAGTCTGCCGGATCCGCTTTTTGCGCCGCCGGAAGCTCACCAATGGCATCTCTCTTGGTCAAGTGAAGATGCCGCCTACGGTGGCAGTGGACGCCGCCCATATGATTTTTGGAAGCGTTGGGTATTGAACGGGGATATTGCTCTGGTCGTCGCCCCCTTTAAACTCCAGAACCGGCAAAACGTCTCAGCAATGCCGATTGAGGACTGGCAAGCCGGCATCTTGCGAGCCGGGGACCCTAGCACTTAACTGCCGGCATTCGATTTTCGTCGTTGAAGCAGACGTTCGAGAAAATGAGAGAGGGAGTCGCCTGAACTCTCGCCATCGCCGCTGAGGACGGTAACGCCCCACCTCTTCAGAACATGCACCTGAACTTCGGTCGGCTCGTGCATGAAGAGAAATAGCGGTGGCCGGTGTCGGTCTAGTCCGGTCCGCCGCCATGTCGACCACAGGTGATGGAGCAAAAAGCGAATGTTCAGATCGGACATGCTGTAGCCGACAAACAGCAATGTCGAGGCGAAGGCATCGCTCCTGAATTTTATGTCCAAAGGAGCGTCAAACGATAGGCGATCGAAGTAATCCGACTCTGTCAGCACCAGTGTGTCCGGATCGGAGAAGTCGCCGTGGTATTTGACGATTTGAGTTTCGCCGACTGGCGCGGTCGCCATATCTTTCGCGCTTGTGATCCGTGTGAATGGCCGCCCGAACGCCTCATAGGAGATTTCGAGATTTGCATCGTAATTTGTGGTGTACACGAGAGGAAAGTCCAATTCGACGATGAGCCTATGCAGCTCGGAGTTCTCAAGTTGCTCAGGCAAGATCTGCCACTCGCGTTTCATCCATTCGACCAACTGAGACAACGAGCCGTGCTTCAAACGGTAATATTCGGCAATTTCCTGATAGGTTGCGCCGTGCGTGGCGGCGAACGACGAAGGCAGGCCGAGATCCATCAGCATATGATCGATGAGACAGCTCCATGAGGGCAGGCCGACGTTCATCGATATTCCTGCACCAACGAACAAAACGGCCTGCCGGCGTTCAATCGCGGTGGCAATCGCCGATATTTGTTTGTCGTGTGGCACGCATCCTCCTGACTACCGTAAGACCGAACGTCGTCTGGAGAGACTTGTTTCTGTGCGGTAGCGCACTCGGTAGCGCACTTCGGCTTGGAGTTCGCTGTTCTTTGGAGCAGCATATTCCCGACAGTGCGGGCAATTGCGACGGCCAGCCGCATTCGCTCCTCATCAACTGATATCTGGACTGCCCTTGAAGCCATCTCCCGTTGAAAGATCGCATGGATCGACCGGCGCATCAGTCCTGAATGAGCGTAGTACCTCTCGACCAAAAACTTCGATGAACTCGCGCTGATTGCGCCCGACATTGTGAATATAGATTTCGTCAAATCCCATCGCGACATCGGCTTTCAACCACTCGACATGCTGTCGTGGATCGGCCGAGATGCGCACATGCTGGTCCATATCTTCAGGCCGCACCTTCAGACATGCCTCATCGAACTCCTCCGGCAAACGAAGCGTTTCCGAGATTGCAGCGGAAATCGCGTTGCTGCGCCACTGGTCGAAGGCATTTGCCCTAGCTTCCTCTTCGGAGCCGGCATAGGAAATATGTGTTTGCAAGTAGAGCGGCTTTTGCCTCCCGCCGCCGCGCCGGAAGGCTTCGACGACTTTGTCGAGCTTGCCGGTCGGCTGGTTGATGGTGATAAGCGCATCCGCCCAACCTCCCGCCCACTCGGCCGTTTCTGGCGAAAGAGCGCCGGCAACAATGCGCGGGATCTCATCAGGGAGAGTATGGACGCGGCCCTGATCGACTTTGATGGGTTCTGTCCGACTGACCAGCTTCCCCGACCACAAGTCCCTCATGATCTCGACCGCAGCCAGCAACCGTTCATTTCGTTCTGCCTTGGAGGGCCAGCGTTCACCGATGACATGTTCATTCATGGCCTGCCCGCTGCCCACCGCTATCCACGGCAACCGGCCCGAAAACATCTCTGCAATCGTCGCACCAGCCTGTGCGGTAATCGCCGGATGATAACGCCAGCCCATAGGGACTGTGATGATACCGAAGGGAATAGATTGCGTGGCCTGGAGCGCGGCCCCTAACCAGGCCCAAGCAAAGCCCGACTGACCCTGCCTCTCACTCCATGGCGTCAGGTGATCGGACGACATCACGGCGCCGAAACCTGCAGCCTCCGCAGCCTGCACATATCCGAGGAGCTCGCTTGGCGAAAATTGTTCATGGGACGCGTGATAGCCGATGAGCGTCATGATCCGTTGCCCTCGGAAATAAACCAGTGGTAGGCATAGGGCTCGAGTTGCAGGCGTGGTTGGATGGCGCCTGCGTACTCCACCTCGCCGATCAGATCTCGGAACTTCCGAGGCTGCATTCCGCCAAAATTGATTTCCGTCTTAATACGCCGGCGAGCGAGGTTGTGGACGAGCAGCAGAAGCGACCCGGCGTCTTCAAAGCCGTGGACCAAAACAGCCGGATCCTCGGCGCTCAATCTCACCAGCCGCCCTTTTGTGAAGATCGGCTGATTCCTGCGAAGAGAAATAAAACGCCTGATCTTGTTCAACAGGGAATTAGGATCATTGAATTGGTCGACAACATTGACTTTCTTGTAGGAAAACGGCTCGTCCGAGACGATCGGCTGACACAGTTTTCCGGCGTCGGCACTGGAGAAACCGGCATTCCTCTCCGCCGACCATTGCATCGGTACCCTCACTGCATTGCGTCCGGGCTGGGAAAGGTCCTCGCCGATACCGATCTCGTCGCCGTAGACGATAAGCGGCGGCCCGCTCAGAGAAAAGATGATGCTGAAGGCGAGTTCCGTCCGTCGTTGGTCGCCGCCCAACATGGGCGCAACGCGACGGCGGATGCCGCGGCCGAATGCCTGCATTTCTTCCTTCGAAGCGAAGGCGTCGAAGACGTTCTTCTTCAAATCCGCGGGAACTCGGGAAAAATCGAGCTCATCGAGATTGCGCAGGAAATTGACCCATGCGCAACCGGGCGGTGGCTCCGGAAGCAGGCTCAGTCCCTGATTGATCGAGGCCGCGTCTTTCCCAGCGAGGCCTGCGAAGAGATAGCAGGCAAGCATGAAGTTGAGCAGAAGCTGGAGTTGGTCTCCTTCGCCAAAAAAGGCGTCGGAAGCTTCCGGCGGAAGATTGACTTCTCCGAGGAGCACACCACCCGATCGCCTGCTTTGCAGATAGCTGCCGATCTGCCTCAGGATGCCGTGGGGATCGCGAGGATTGGCATGCTCAAGTCCTTTATCGGCGATGATGAGCGGGGCGGCGTCCAGCCTGAACCCGCTGACGCCGAATGCGATCCAGTAATCGACGATGCGCAATATTTCTTCGCGCACCTGCGGATTTGCAGCGTTCAATTCGGGCTGAAACTCGTAGAAGCTATGGAAATAATAGGCCCTCGCCACCTCATCATAGGTCCAGAGGCTGTCCACTTCGCCCGGAAAAATCGATTTGGCCCCTGAAGCGACAGGTGGAGGATCGGGGCTCCAGACATAATAACTGCGGTAGCGCGTCTCGTCATCCCGCCTAGCGGCCTGGAACCAGGGATGCTGATCGGATGTATGATTGACGACGAGGTCCATGATCACCCGAATGCCATGCTCACCGGCGCCGTGCAGAAATGTCAGGAAATCGTCAAGCGTTCCCACCTTTGGATTGATCGAATAGAAATCGCTGACGTCATAACCATTGTCGCGATCCGGACTGCGATAAAACGGCAGTAGCCAGATGCAGGTAATTCCGAGTTCCGAAAGGTAGGCCAGCTTTTTCGTCAGGCCCGCGAAGTCGCCAATGCCGTCACCATTGCCATCGGCGAATTTCTCGACATCGATGCTGTAGATCACCGCCTCCTCATACCAGCTGCTGCTTCGGTTCGGCACCGCGACGGTCTCCCGATAATCTCTGTTGCCACCCCTTCTAACGGTCCCGGAAGGAGGGGGTTCCTCGGATTGCGCCAAGTCCAAGGATGCCGGGGGATGCGGAAGGAAGGTCTGGCCCGGTGGAACCTGCAGACATCACCAGTGTTTTCCCGATATCCCCAACAGATAGGAAGCCTCCGATGGATTACTCCACGACACCGCTGGCAGGTCCCGAGCGATCACCTCTCCAACCGAAATGGTGGCATACCGCAACTGTATACCAGGTCTATCCGCGCAGCTTTTGCGATTCCAACGGAGACGGCATTGGCGATATCCCCGGCATCACCTCAAAGCTCGACTACCTGAAAAAGCTCGGGATCGACATCATCTGGCTGTCGCCGATCTACAAGTCGCCGATGGACGACAATGGTTATGACATATCGGACTACCGGGACATTGCCCCCGAGTTTGGCACGCTCCAAGATTTCGACCGGCTGGTGGCTGAGGCGAAAGACCGAGAAATCGGCATCATGCTCGACCTCGTCGTCAACCACACATCGGACGAGCATCCGTGGTTTCTTCAATCCCGTCACGGTTCGGACAACCCATTCCGCGACTTCTACATCTGGCGCAAACCTGCGCCGGACGGAGGACCGCCGAACGGCCTGAAGTCCTCCTTCGGCGGACCGGCCTGGACGCTCGACCCGGCAACAGGCGAATATTACCTGCATATGTTTTCTCGCCGCCAGCCGGATCTCAACTGGGAGAACGAAAGGGTGCGGGCGGAAATCTATGACATGATGAACTGGTGGCTTGAGCGAGGCATTGCCGGCTTTCGCATGGATGTCATTGATTATATCGGCAAGCAGGTGGACCAGGAGCTTATAAAGGACGGACCGCATCTGCACGACTATCTGCAGGAGATGAATGCCAAGACCTTTGGCAGCCGCGATATCCTGACGGTCGGCGAAGCCTGGAGCGCCACTCCCGGTGCAGCCCTCCTCTATTCCGGACGCGACCGCCAAGAACTCTCGATGATCTTCCAGTTCGAGCACGTCACCCAGCAATGGGACGCGGTCTATGGCAAATGGCGCCCGAAACCGTTCGACCTTGTGAATCTCAAGACCGTCCTGAGCAAATGGCAGCTTGCTCTATCGGAAGACGGGTGGAATTCGCTCTTCTGGGGCAATCACGATCTGCCGCGCGCCGTCTCCCGCTACGGCGACGTGACCGGCTATCATATCGAGTCGGCCAAGATGCTGGCCACCGTGCTGCATCTGCTGAAAGGCACGCCCTTCGTCTATCAGGGCGAGGAAATCGGAATGACAAACGTCCCCTTCACCTCCATCGATCAGTACCGGGACATCGAAACCCTCAACATGCACAGGCTGCACGTGGAGGCCGGCCTTTCCCCAGAAGAGTTTATTCGCGGAGCAAACGAGAACGGTCGCGATAACGCCCGCACACCGATGCAATGGAGTGCGGCCCCCTATGGCGGTTTTTCGACCGGCGTACCCTGGATCGAGGTCAATCCCAATTATCCGAAGGTCAACGCCGAAGCGGCCATCGGAGACGAGAAGTCGATCTGGAACCACTATCGCAAACTGATCGCGCTCCGGAAGACCTGCCCTGTCATCGTCTACGGGGAATACCGATCCTGGCTCGACCAACATCCTGATGTCTTCGTCTATACCCGTACATTCGACAGGACACGGATGATTGTCATCGCTAATTTCACCCCGCGGCACATTGGGCTGAGTTTGCCATCGGAGCTCGGGATGAACGGAGAATGTCTCATTTGCAACTATGAACCGGTGCACAAGATCAACGAGACCATTGAACTCAGCCCCTACGAGGCCTTCGCCATAGCGTCTAGGTGAAGCTGGGATCCGGTCACAGTTGCTCGGGCTTTTTGATAGTGCTCGGTGCTGCGATCTTCTCGGCTATCGCAAGCGCCGGGGCAGCGAAAGAGGCTGGCGCCGGCTGCCTCTCGATGCAATGGCCGCGCCGACCGCGATGGAAGCAAGGGCTGCAAGGCCAGCATCAGAGGCGTCGACAGCGATGGCCGCGAGCGCGAGCGTAACCCGCCATCGATATGCGCCGTGTCCTGGGAAGGCCGATAGAGATTACCGTCGCTTTTCGCGACAGGTGATGCTCGGTTGAAATAGGCGGCCATGAAGCGGCCGAGCAAACGCGCCGCCAGGTTTGGCGCCAGCAGGTGAGCGAGACGTGTTGCATTGGTTACTGCGCCAACGGTGGTCGTTGCTCGCGGGTGTTTTGCCACCTGGACTATGGCTTCGGCAACGCGCCGGCATCGATCAGCGGCGGCGGCGCGGAGACCTTCCGGCCGACATAGTTGGCACCATGCATCAGGCCGGGGGTGTCGACGAAGGCGGGGTAAATGTCACAGATATGAATGCGAGGCTTATCCGCCACCTCCGCCCGTAAGGCCTCGGAAAATCCGCGAAGCCCGAACTTGCTGGCGCTGTAGGCTGTGGCGAACGGCGCCGCTGCAAAACCGCCGAGCGAAATCATATTGATGAATACGCCCGTACCCTGGCGTAGAAACACCGGGAGAGCCGCGTGTGCGTCGTTGATATGTCCCAGCAAGTTCGCGCGGATGACCTGCTCATGCGCCTCAATTAGCGTCTCCTCGAACCGACCAACCGCGCCGACGCCGACATTGCTGACCCAGACATCGATCTTGCCGAACGAGGCAGCTTTCGAGGCAAGAGCCTTGACTGCATCGGGGTCGGTGACATCCGCAACAACTGAAGTGGCCTCGCCGCCGAGGCGGCGGCAGACCTCTGCCACTTTTTCCAATGCGGCACCGTTGCGCGACGCGAGCACCAGCCTGCTACCCCGCCTGGCGAATGCCTCGGCTGCGGCTTGACCGATACCACTCGATGCGCCGGTAATGACGACAACAGCATCCTCGAGATTGGTTGTCATAGTCGAAGCGTCCTTTCGATTTACCCTTTCTGCGCAACAACCCGGCGCCATTGAAGTTCCCGGCCGGCGGACATCGCGCCGTTTCAGTCAGCTCTTGCTGTCTCGGAGCGCGCTGAGATGTCGCTCATCATCACGCGCCATCTCGAGATGCGATCGAGAGCGGCCATTTAGGTTAAATGCAGGCAAAGGATGCCTTAGCCACCGAATGATTTTCGATAGGCATGAGGGCTTGTCCCGAGCCGCCTGCGAAAATGATGCCGCATCGTTGCCAGTGTTCCAAAGCCGCTGGCAGCGGCGATGTCATCGAGCGACACAGCAAGTTCCTTCTCCAGCAGATCGCGGGCATGCCGCAGCCGCTCCGTGAGCAGCCATTCGCCGACGCTGAGGCCCGTCGTCGCTTCGAAGCGCCGCTGGAAGGTGCGCATGCTCATGCCCGCTCTTTTCGCAAGCAGGCTGATCGGCTGATCCTCGGAAAGGCTTTCGCGCATCCATTCGATCAGCGCCCCCAAGCGGATGCCCTCGCGTTCCTCATGAACCGGCGCGTGAATGAACTGCGCCTGTCCGCCTTCGCGGTGCGGCGGCACGACGAGGCGTCTTGCAACGCTGTTTGCTGCTTCCGAACCGAAATCGCCGCGCACCACATGCAGGCAGAGATCGATGCCGGCAGCACTGCCCGCTGCCGTCAGCAGACTGCCCTCGTCTATGTAGAGAACGTCGGCATCGAGTGCGATATCGGGATAACGCGCGGCGATCGAGGCGACATAACGCCAATGCGTCGTCGCCCTGCGGTTCGTTAGCAGGCCCGACCCGGCAAGAACGGCAACACCCGAGCAAAGCGACATGATCCGTGCGCCGCGTTGATGCGCTGCCTTGAGCGCTGAAACAAGCGGCTCGGGAACGACGGCATCGATCGACCGCCAGCCCGGCACGACGATCAGGTCCGCTTCGTCAAGCACTTCCAGTCCCTGGTCGACTGCGACCGTCAGCCCTCCCGCTGCGCGAAGCGGACCCGGTTCGATGCCGCAGACTGAGAAGCGATACCAGCCTTCGCCCATTTCCGGCCGTGGCAGGCCGAAGACCTCGTAGGCGATGCCGAATTCGAAGGTGCAGAGCCCGTCATAGGCAAGTGCGGCGACCAGCGGTCCTTTCGTCTGCTGCGGCAATGAGTTTGGCATGATCTTTACGCTGTCAGACATGATGGCCAATTTCGCAAAGCTCTAGCATCGGCGATACCAGGCGGCAACTTCAGAAAAAGGAAGACCGATGCCAAGCCCCGTTTCCCAAACACCTGCTGCAGCTCCGGATGCCGCTGTCGCTCACTTTGCCGCCAAGCTCGCTTTCGAAACCGACTGCTCGGATGTGCATGCCGCCTTTGCGGCCGGCAACGTCGATTTCGTTCTCCTCGACGTGCGCTCGCCGCAGCTCTTCGCGGAGTCCCATATTCCCGGCGCCATCAACCTGCCGCACGGCAAGATGACGGCGCACCGAATGTCGGCATGGGCAAGCGATACACTCTTCGCCGTCTATTGCGCCGGCCCGCATTGCAACGGCGCCGACAAGGCCGCCTTCCGCCTCGCCAATCTCGGGCTCCAGGCCAAGCTGATGATCGGCGGCATGACCGGCTGGGCCGATGAAAGCTTCGCCTTCGAACAGGGCGTCCCTGCTGCCGCCTGATGGCCGTCTCCCCCTACAATCATGCAGCGGGGAGACGGGAAAATCGCGATCGTCAGAACTCGACGACCACCTTGCCGAAAGGCCCGCGATAGAGATGATCGAGCGCCTCAGGGAATTCGTCGAAGGCATAACGCTTGTCGATCACAGGCTTCAGCCCGGTCTGGTCGATTGCCCGCACCAGATCTTCAAGCGCACGGCGATGGCCGACGGAAATGCCCTGCACAACAGGCGCCTTGAGCAGCAACGGCCCGGTCGGGCCGGAAACCTCGAATCCCTCGAACACGCCGATGACGGAAATGCGGCCATTGATCGCCACCGCCTTCAGCGCCTGGCCGAGATGTGGGCCGCCGACGATCTCAAGCACGTGATCGGCCCCGTAGCCGCCGGTCAACTGATAGAGTTGTTCCACCCAGTCGCCCTCATGGCGATTGATCGCGTGATCGGCGCCGAGGGCAACGGCGCGGCCGAGCTTCTCCGCGCTGCCTGATGTGATGAAGACCTCCGCACCATGCGCCTTGGCGATCTGCAGACCGAAGAGCGCCACCCCGCCGGTGCCTTCCACCAGCACCTTGTCGCCGGCCTTCAGACCGCCGCGTTCGATCAGTGCGAACCAGGCAGTCAGCCCGGCGCAGGGCAAGGTGCTCGCCTGCGCCGCATCCAGCGTGTCAGGCGCGCGTGAATACCATTCTTCGGAAAGCACGGTGTATTGCGAGAGGACGCCGGGATAAAAGCCGCCGCGCGTCTTGTAAGGCGGCGTGCGCGCATCGCCTAACCCGCGTCCGTCGATCCAGTCGGGCGAAAACGTCGAGATGACCCGATCGCCCGGCTTGAAACGGCTGACCTCCGGTCCGACTGCCTCGACGACCCCCGCCATATCGGAAGCCGGCACGAAGGGAAATTGCAGCGGCAACCCCATGCCGCTCTCCATCACCAGTCGGTCGCGGAAATTGAGCGAAACGGCTTCCGTCCGCACCAGAACCCTGTTTCCCGAAACCGGCTCGAGCCTCCGCTCGCCGATCGTCAGCTGGCGCTCCGGTCCAACCGCGTCGATCTGCCATTGCCGTGTTGTTTGCATTGCCTTGCTCCTTGTCCATTGCAGGGAGCACAAGGATATCGTTGAATATTTCGCACCAGTTGCGATATTAATTCACCAGAATGGTTCCAAAGAGGAAACAAATGGAACAGCTGAAGGGTATCTCGATCTTCGTCGAAGCCGTCGAGGCTGGTGGCTTTTCGGCTGCCGCCGAGCGGCTCCATCTCACGCGTTCGGCCGTCGGCAAGACGATCGCACGTCTGGAACAGCGTCTCGGCGTGCGCCTCTTCAACCGTACGACACGCATGCAGAGCCTTACCGAGGAAGGCCGATTCTTCTACGAGCGCTGCCTGCGGGCGATCGAGGAAATCCGCCTCGGGGAAGCCATGCTGGAATCCGGCCGGCGTGACGTGCGCGGCCGATTGCGCATCTCGATGCCCGTGCTTTTCGGCCGCCACTGCATCGCGCCGATCCTCGCACGCCTGCTCGATGAACATCCGAACCTCGAACTCGACCTTTCCTTCAACGACCGTATCGTCGACCTGCTCGAGGACGGGTTCGATCTTGTCATCCGCAACGGACCGCTGAAGGACAATCCGGATCTGATGGCCCGGGCGATCGCGCGCCAGCGCATGACCGTCTGCGCATCGCCCGCCTATCTGGAAAAACATGGCGCACCGCAGACGGTCTTCGATATTCCGCGGTATGAGGGCATCGTCTACAGGCGGGGCGATGATGACAAAGGTTGGATCTTTCCGACTGCGGCTGATCCCGGGCGGCGGCTGGTGCCAAAGGCGCGACTTCGGCTCGACGACCTCGCTTCGATTTCCGATGCCGCCGTCGCCGGGCGCGGTCTTGCCTGGCTGCCCTGCTGGCTGGTCCGCGAGGAGGTGCTGGCGGGCCGGCTCATTCAGGTATTGAAGCACGAACCGGCCAATATCTCCGATGCCCATGCCGTTTGGCTGCGCTCACCGGTCATGCTGCCGAAGGTGCGGCTCGCGATCGATACGCTCGCTGCGGGATTGCCGGCAATGATGGGCTGAAGCGCTCGCCGCGGGTCTGCGAGCGACTAGAAACCCATGCTATTCCTAGGCGTTTCTCTGGAAATAACGCGATGGCGCAGTACATCCGCTCATTCACCGTCCACTGTGGGCGGCCGCCATATCACTCGGAAAAACGTCAGCATGTCACTTTGCAGCGCCCTGGTGGAAAACAATCTAGTCGTCGCCATGAATGGCGAGGATATCCTGCGCCGTTTAGGCGCCGACGTGGCAACGGCGCCAAGTGTCGCCGAAGCGATTGAGATCCTGACCGGACAGTCCTTCGATCTGGCGCTTCTTGACGTCGATCTTGGCGATGAGACGAGTTTCGGGATTGCCGATCGACTGGCTGCTGACGGCGTGCCCTTCTTATTTGCCACGGGGTATGGGGAGGGCATCGCTCAGGCGAGTAGCCACTCCGACGCGCCCGTGCTGCAGAAGCCTTATACGATGGAGGGCATGACGCATATTCTTGCCCGGGTGTCGCTTCCGAGGAGAGGGTAAAGCCTCATCCTCCAAGGGTATCCGGTCGCAGCCCACCGATGAAGAGCTGTTCCAGAAACCGCGCCGCATCCTCGAAGCGCCCCTCGCCCGAATGTTCCTGCCCCAGCACAGCACGCACCTGAACGTCGAAGTCCGCGTAATGCTGCGTCGTCGACCAGATGGAGAAGATCAGGTGGTAGGGATCGCATTTGACGATCTTGCCTGATGTCGCCCAGGCGCGGATGACCTCCGCCTTCTCGTCGACCAGTTCCTTCAGCGGCCCCTTCAACTCGTCTTCGATATGTGGCGCGCCCTGCAGCACCTCGTTGGCGAAGAGCCGGCTCTCGCGGGGAAAATCGCGGGCCATCTCCAGCTTGCGGCGGATGTAGCTGCGGATTTCCGTCTCTGGATTGCCTTCGGCGTCGAAGGCGCGGAGCGGCTCCAGCCAAGTGTAAAGTACCCGGTCGATCAGCGCCCGGTGCATGGCTTCCTTGGTGCGGAAATAATAGAGCAAGTTGGGTTTCGACATGCCGGCCACTTCGGCAATCTGATCGATTGTCGAGCCGCGAAAGCCGCTTGCCGAAAACACATCGAGCGCAGCTTCCAGGATCTGCTCTTCCTTCTCTTCCTGGATTCGCGTCCGCCTCAGGGTTTTCGCTGCTCTCGGTATTGTCACAGGCTGTCGTTTCCCCTTGAAATTCAACTTCTTCGCTCAAGTTTTGGCTAGGGACGACCCTCGCCGCTTCCTTGAGCAACTGCCCGCATTTTTATCGGCAATTTTCGTGATTTTCGTCTTGAGCCCGGCGATGGAAGTTGTAATGTTTACCAATCGGTCAAATTATCCGTCAGATGTAAAACAAAGGCAACTGGCGATTTTCCGGCGCTCGACAAAACCAATAAGGGGGCGCAGGAAAGGACCACGGGAACGAGCGGGCATGCCTCTTTGCATGACTGCCGCAAACAGGTGAGGGCATAAAGAATGGTGGCAGCACCAGGCGAGAACATGCGCGTCAATGGCGACCGTCTCTGGGACAGTCTCATGGACATGGCGAAGATCGGCCCCGGCATAGCAGGCGGCAACAACCGCCAGACACTGACAGATGCCGATGCGCAGGGCCGCAGTCTTTTCAAAAGATGGTGTGACGATGCCGGTTTGACCATGGGTGTCGACCGGATGGGCACGATGTTCGCCGCCCGCCCCGGCACCGATCCCGATGCCTTGCCGGTCTATGTCGGCTCGCATCTCGATACCCAGCCGACCGGCGGCAAATATGACGGCGTGCTCGGCGTGCTTGCGGCCCTCGAAGTCGTGCGCACGATGAACGATCTCGGCATCAAGACCAAACATCCGATCGTCGTCACCAATTGGACGAATGAGGAAGGCGCGCGTTTTGCCCCTGCCATGCTGGCGTCAGGCGTCTTCGCCGGCGTGCACAGCCTGGACTTTGCCTATAATCGCAGGGACCCCGAGGGCAATCTGTTCGGCGACGAATTGAAGCGTATCGGCTGGGTCGGCGACGAAGAGGTCGGCGCCCGCAAGATGCACGCCTATTTCGAATATCACATCGAGCAGGGACCGATCCTCGAAGCCGAGGAAAAGCAGATCGGCGTCGTCACCCATTGCCAGGGCCTCTGGTGGCTGGAATTCACACTGACCGGCAAGGAAGCCCATACCGGCTCGACGCCGATGAACCTGCGCGTCAATGCCGGCCTCGCCATGGCCCGCATTCTGGAAATGGTCCAGGACGTGGCGATGGGCGAACAGCCGGGTGCCGTCGGCGGTGTCGGCCAGGTGTTCTTCTCGCCGAATTCCCGCAACGTGCTACCCGGCAAGGTGGTCTTCACCGTCGACATCCGCTCGCCCGACAAGGAGAAGCTCGACCGTATGCGGGCAAAGATCGAGGCAAAGGCGCCTGAGATCACCAATGCACTCGGCGTCGGCTGTTCCATCGAGGCGATCGGCCACTTCGAACCGATCACCTTCGATCCGAAACTGGTCACGTCGGTGCGCGAAGCCGCCGAGCGGCTCGGCTACAGCCACATGAACATCATCTCCGGCGCCGGCCATGACGCCTGCTGGGCCGCCAAAGTGGCACCTGCGACGATGGTCATGTGCCCCTGCGTCGGCGGGCTCTCGCATAACGAGGCGGAAGAAATCTCCAAGGAATGGGCGACGGCGGGCGCCGATGTGCTGTTTCATGCGGTGGTCGAGACGGCGGAGATTGTGGTGTGATGGCTTATGTCGAGCCCGGAGCCCCCTCATCCGACCCTTCGGGCCACCTTCTCCCCGCTGGGGAGAAGGGATCGGTAGACGTCGCGGTCTCCCCCTTCTCCCCTCGGGGAGAAGGTGCCCGAAGGGCGGATGAGGGGGCTCCGGGCGCGACGAAAATTATCAAGCAGGATATCCGGAAACATCGCACCAACAAGACCGACCAGGCCAGAACGCTTCGCCGCAAAGAAACTGAAGAGGAATACCACCTCTGGAGCGACCTCCGCGCCCGCCGCTTGAATGGCTATAAGGTTGCAAGGCAAGTTCCCCTCGGCCCATTCATCGTCGATTTCCTCTGTCGTGAACAACGATTGATCGTCGAAGTCGACGGCTTCCAGCATGCCGATAGCACGTCGGATCAGCGCCGAACTGAATGGCTCAATGTGAATGGCTATTCCGTCCTACGCTTCTGGAATCGGGAAATCTCGCGCGAACGTCGCTCAGTACTCGAAACGATTCTAGCTGCCTTGCAGGGCCGGATCGAGGTCAGCTCAGAACTGCTCGGCTTCTATTCGCCGGCCCAAACTGCAGACAAGAACGGGGAATGATCATGACCACAGTCATCAAGAACGGCACCATCGTCACGGCCGACCTCACCTACAAGGCTGACGTGAAAATCGACGGCGGCAAGATCATCGAGATCGGGCAGAATCTCTCGGGCGACGAGACGCTGGATGCCACGGGCTGTTACGTCATGCCCGGCGGCATCGATCCGCACACTCATCTCGAAATGCCCTTCATGGGCACCTATTCCTCCGACGATTTCGAAAGCGGCACGCGCGCCGCCCTTTCCGG
This sequence comes from Rhizobium sp. WSM4643, assembly GCF_025152745.1. Taxonomy (NCBI): domain Bacteria; kingdom Pseudomonadati; phylum Pseudomonadota; class Alphaproteobacteria; order Hyphomicrobiales; family Rhizobiaceae; genus Rhizobium; species Rhizobium sp. WSM4643. The sequence continues at coordinate 3,363,058 of NZ_CP104040.1, forward strand.
CGGCACCACCATGGTGGTTGATTTTGCCCTGCCCGCTCCCGGCCAGTCGCTGCTCGAAGCGCTGACCATGTGGGACAACAAATCGACCCGCGCCAATTGCGATTATTCCTTCCACATGGCAGTCACCTGGTGGAGTGAGCAGGTCTTCAAGGAAATGGAGACCATCGTCCGCGACAAGGGCATCAACACCTTCAAGCACTTCATGGCGTATAAGGGCGCGCTGATGGTCGACGATGACGAAATGTTCGCCTCCTTCCAGCGCTGCGCCGAACTCGGCGCCCTGCCGCTAGTGCACGCCGAAAACGGCGACGTCGTCGCCTCGATGTCGGCAAAGCTGCTCGCCGAGGGCAATAACGGCCCCGAGGCGCACGCCTATTCCCGGCCCGCCGAAGTCGAAGGTGAAGCGACCAACCGCGCCATCATGATCGCCGACATGGCCGGCTGCCCGGTCTATATCGTCCACACCTCTTGCGAACAGGCGCACGAGGCGATCCGCCGTGCGCGCAGCAAGGGCATGCGCGTCTATGGCGAACCGCTGATCCAGCACCTGACGCTCGACGAGAGCGAATATTCCAATCCCGACTGGGATCATGCGGCCCGCCGGGTGATGTCGCCGCCCTTCCGCAACAAGCAGCATCAGGATTCGCTCTGGGCAGGTCTCGCCTCCGGCTCGCTGCAGGTCGTCGCCACTGACCATTGCGCCTTCACCACGGCGCAGAAGCGCTTCGGCGTTGGCGATTTCACCAAGATCCCGAACGGCACCGGCGGCCTCGAAGACCGCATGCCGATGCTCTGGACGCATGGTGTCAACACCGGGCGGCTGACGATGAACGAATTCGTCGCCGTCACATCGACCAACATCGCCAAGATCCTCAACATCTATCCCAAGAAGGGCGCAATCCTTGTCGGCGCCGATGCCGATATCGTCGTCTGGGACCCGCAACGTTCCAAGACCATTTCGTCCAAAGCCCAGCAGTCGGCGATCGACTACAACGTCTTCGAAGGCAAGGAAGTGACCGGCCTGCCGCGCTATACGCTGACGCGCGGCGTCCTCGCGATCGAGGAAGGCGCGATCAAGACCCGCCAGGGCCACGGCGAATTCGTCAGGCGCGAGCCGGTCACGGCCGTCAGCAAGGCGCTTTCCCAGTGGAAGGATATCACCGCACCGCGCAAGGTGACGCGTAGCGGCATTCCGGCAAGCGGCGTATGACGATGGCGCATGACGATACGGCCATCAATCGGGGACCGCTGCCTCTATGCCAATGACCTCACGCCGGCACCAAAGCGTCCAACTCCGGCAGAAGCACGACGCTTTCCTGCTCGTTCGGATCGGTGCGCGCGATGATCGCTGTGCACGGCGTGCTGCTGAGGTTGGCCGGCAGGTGCGGCACGCCGGCCGGGATATAGAAAAGTTCGCCGGCATGAACGATGACGTGATGCTCGAGCCGGTCTCCGTACCAGGTATGAGCCTCGCCGGAGAGCATGTAGATCGCCGTCTCGTGCGCCTCGTGCAGATGCGCCTTGGCGCGCACGCCGGGCGGGATCGTCAAAAGATGCATGCAGATGCCCTTGGCGCCGACCGTTTCGGCGGCGATGCCTGCGAAATAGCTCAGCCCCTGCTTGCCGTCATAGGCATGATTGGGGCGAACGATGTGGCAGGTGGGCTTTGATGTCACGTCCATCCTCATCCTCCATGGAGTGTGTCGTCGATAAAACCGGCGGTAATGATAGCACGCAAACCGCGTTCAAGCGGGGAAAACAAGACTGGTCGCATTGATGCAAGCACCCTCCGTCGTATCCGCCAAGGATCTCTGTCTCACCTACCAGGCCAATGATGGCCCGGTGAGTGCACTGAGCAATGTCAATCTCGATGTCCGCAAGGGCGATTTCGTCTCTTTCATTGGCCCGTCGGGCTGCGGCAAGACCACCTTCCTGCGTGTCATCGCCGATCTCGAAAAGAGCACCTCGGGCGAGATCTCGATCAACGGCATGACACCGGAGGAGGCGCGCAAGGCCCGCGCCTACGGTTATGTCTTCCAGGCGCCGGCGCTCTATCCCTGGCGCACCATCGAAAACAACATCGCTCTGCCCTTGGAGATTATGGGCTATTCCGGCGCCGAGCGGACGCGGCGCATCGCCGAAGCGCTCGATCTCGTCAGTCTTTCGGGCTTCGAGAAGAAATTCCCCTGGCAGCTTTCCGGCGGCATGCAGCAGCGGGCCTCGATCGCCCGCGCACTCGCCTTCGACGCGGACCTGCTGCTGATGGATGAGCCCTTCGGCGCCTTGGACGAGATCGTCCGCGACCATCTGAATGAAGAGCTGCTGAAACTCTGGACCCGTACGAACAAGACGATCTGCTTCGTCACCCATTCCATCCCCGAGGCGGTCTATCTCTCGACCAAGATCGTGGTGATGTCTCCGCGACCGGGCCGGGTGACCGATGTGATCGACTCGACCCTGCCGGCCGAGCGCCCACTCGACATCCGCGAAACCCCCGAGTTCCTGGAGATTGCCCACCGCGTTCGCGAGGGACTGAGGACGGGACACGCATGAGGCGCGGGCGCGTGTTGTTTGGCAAGACCCCTCCCCAACCCCTCCCCACAAGGGGGAGGGGCAAACACGCGGCGCTCGCTGAATTCTCCATGGAATGTCGCGGGAGAGCGCTGCCGCCACCCGCGGGTTCGACCGTTAAGTCCCTCCCCCTTGTGGGGAGGGGTTGGGGAGGGGTCTAGATGCCACACTCAAACATCACCCTCAAAACCCGCCAAACGGCAAAACGGCTCCGCCGTGAGCTGACAAAGGCGGAGGCTGCCATGTGGGATATGCTTCGCGATCTCAGGCCCTATGGTGCCCGATTCAGGCGCGAGACGCCGATAGGCCCCTATATCGCCGATTTCGCTTGGCTTTCAGCACGACTGATCGTCGAGGTCGACGGTGACAGCCACGAGACTGCCGACGGCCGCCGCCACGATCTTGCCAGGGATGCATTCCTGCGCAACGAGGGTTTCAAAGTGCTGCGCTTCGACAATGCCCAAGTACTTGATGGACCCGATTACGTGTTTCTCACCGTCGAGAAATATGCCGCGCCATTTTTGAAGGAGCGCGTAGCATGAAGCCCGACACGTTCAAGGATAAGATCGTCCCCGTCACCACCATCCTGCTGGCCCTCGTCGTCATCTGGTATGTCGCCGCCATCCTCATGAACGCGCCATTCCAGCGCGACATGGACGGCCGCGCCGGCGTCACACCTTCGACCCTCGAATTCATCGGCAAGACGCTGGCGCAGTCGAAGCCGGTCCTGCCGGCGCCGCATCAGGTGGCGCAGAACGTCTACGAGAACACATTTCTGCGCAGCCTTTCGAGCAACCGCAGCCTCGTCTATCACAGCTGGGTAACGCTCTCCTCCACCCTGCTCGGCTTTGGCTTCGGCATGCTGCTCGGCATCCTTCTCGCCGTGCTGATCGTCCACAACCGCGCCATGGACCGCTCGCTGATGCCCTGGCTGGTGGCCAGCCAGACCATACCGATCCTCGCCATCGCACCGATGATCGTCATCATCTCCTATAACGTGCTGACCGGCGACAATGCTATTGCACATCTCCTCAATCTCGATTCCGACGCTTCCCGGCTCGTGTCGAAGGCGCTGATCTCCACCTACCTCTCCTTCTTTCCGGTCGCCGTCGGCATGGTGAAAGGGTTGCGTTCGCCTGAGATCATGCATCTCGACCTGATGCGCACCTATTATGCCAGCCCGATGCAGACTTTCTGGAAGCTGCGCGTTCCAGCCTCGATCCCTTTCCTCTTCACCTCGATGAAGGTAGCGATTGCCGCCAGCCTCGTCGGCGCCATCGTCGGCGAGTTACCGACGGGTGCTGTCGCCGGCATCGGCTCGAAGCTGCTCGCCGGCTCCTATTACAGCCAGACCATCGATATCTGGGCCGCCCTCGTCGCCGGATCGCTGCTTGCCGGCATCCTGGTCGCGATTGTCGGCGTTGCGGCGAAAATCGTTGACCGCGCCATGGGCGGGAGGCCGGCATGAGACATTTGACCTTCTCCTGGCAAGGCGTCGTCGCCCTCCTCCTCTGCATCGGAGCACTGATGGCCCTGCCGCTCCTGGCCGACGGCGCGACGCGACCCCTCACCGATGGCACGGCAACCCTCATTTTCATCATCATCATCGCGGCTGCCCTGCTGTCTCTAGCGCCGCAGCCGCCGGCCTATCGGGCCACCGTGCTGTTTATCGGCGCGCATGGCGCCGCCTGGATGCTGCTTTCGGCTCTTTCCGGCAACGATGGTGCGGCGACGCGGGCCTTCTTCCTGCTGCTGTTCGCCTGCTGGCTGCTTGCCTGGCGATGCGTCACCGAGCTGTCGAAGCTGCAGCCCGTCACAACGTCCGGCAAGTCGGCGCTCCAGCTCCTGATCCCAGCAATCTTCGGCGCCTGGATCCTCATTCTCTGGGAGGCGGTCACGCGTGGCGCCGGCGTTCCCTTCATCCTGCTGCCGCCGCCGAGCGCCATCGGCGCGCGGTTCATGGCATCGCTGCCGATCCTCGGCGCAGACGTCAGACAGACGATCTTCAAGGCGGTGCTGATCGGTTATATCCTCGGCTGCCTCAGCGGCTTCGTCGTCGCGGTGCTGGCCGACCGCATCGCCTTCCTGCGCCGCGGCCTTCTTCCGATCGGCAACATGGTTTCGGCCCTGCCGATCATCGGCGTCGCCCCTGTCATGGTCATGTGGTTCGGCTTCGATTGGCCGTCGAAGGCCGCCGTCGTCATCATCATGACCTTCTTCCCCATGCTGGTGAATACCGTCGCCGGCCTTGCCGCCTCAGGGAACATGGAGCGCGACCTGATGCGCACCTATGCGTCCGGCTATTGGCAGACACTGCTGAAGCTCAGGCTTCCCTCAGCAATGCCCTTCATTTTCAACGCACTGAAGATCAACTCGACGCTGGCGCTGATTGGTGCCATCGTTGCGGAATTCTTCGGAACGCCGATCGTCGGCATGGGCTTCCGCATCTCCACCGAGATCGGCCGCATGAATGTCGACATGGTCTGGGCGGAAATCGCCGTCGCGGCGCTGGCCGGCTCGATCTTCTATGGCATCATCGCCCTGACCGAACGGGCGGTGACGTTCTGGCATCCGTCTATCCGTGGTGGCTAGGCGCGCGCGGGCTCCAGAAACGGGTCCGGGCATAACTTCAGAGGGTAAGGATAAAAAAATGAGAAAGTTGATGGTTGCAATGATGGCGAGCGCGATGTCGCTTGCATCGGCCCATGCCATGGCCGCCGACAAGGTGGTGCTGCAGCTGAAATGGGTCACGCAGAGCCAGTTCGGCGGTTACTACGTCGCCAAGGACAAGGGCTTCTATAAGGAAGAAGGCCTCGACGTCGACATCAAGCCGGGTGGCCCTGATATCGCCCCCGAGCAGGTGATCGCCGGCGGTGGCGCCGATGTCATCGTCGACTGGATGGGTGGCGCCCTTGTTGCCCGCGAAAAGGGCGTTCCGCTCGTTAACATCGCCCAGCCCTACCAGAAGGCGGGCCTGGAAATGGTCTGCCGCAAGGATGGCCCGGTCAAGACCGAAGCCGACTTCAAGGGCCACACGCTCGGCGTCTGGTTCTTCGGCAACGAGTATCCCTTCTTCGCCTGGATGAACAAGCTCGGCCTGTCCACAGAAGGCGGTCCGAACGGCGTCACCGTGCTGAAGCAGAGCTTCGACGTGCAGCCGCTTGTCCAGAAGCAGGCCGACTGCATCTCCGTCATGACTTATAACGAATACTGGCAGGCGATCGATGCCGGCTTCAAGCCGGAAGAACTGACGGTCTTCAACTACACTGAAATGGGCAACGACCTTCTTGAAGACGGTCTCTATGCGATGGAAGACAAGCTGAAGGACCCCGCCTTCAAGGAGAAGATGGTCAAGTTCGTCCGCGCTTCGATGAAGGGCTGGAAATATGCCACCGAGAATCCCGACGAAGCCGCCGAGATCGTCATGGACAACGGCGGCCAGGACGAGAACCATCAGAAGCGTATGATGGGTGAAGTCGCCAAACTGGTCGGCGACAGCTCCGGCAAGCTGGACGAGGCACTCTATGCCCGCACGGCAAAGGCGCTGCTCGACCAGAAGATCATCAGCAAGGAGCCGTCAGGCGCCTGGACGCACGACATCACCGACGCCGCTTCCAAGTAGGTTCGTCAACGCGGCGAAGCGAAACGCGCGGGAGATTTTCCGCGCGTTTCGTGTTTTTCCGTGCGAGGTGGAAAAAAAACGCCTTGCAGCTGTCGCATTTATCGGGCGTCAAACGTCATGGGGTAAGAACGCGATCAATCTTCGTAATGTTGACATAACCTTGCGGTGATTGATTGACGTCGGAATGGTAATTATTATCGCCTGATGGGGAATTGTTTTCTGCCGGACTTGTAGATCGGGCAAATCGATACCACCTACAAGCCGAATTTGCCGCCGAGGGATGAAGACGGCAAAGGATCGGCGGAAACCTCTGAGAATGCAGGAAGGGCAGTGGCCTGATCGCGCGCTGAGTGGCAGACGCTCGAGTTCGGCCAACCTTATCATAAGATTGGACGAAGACGCATGGCACGCAAGCCGATTGGAATTCTAGGCGCCTCTACCCTTTTTGCAGCGGCACTTGCTGCATCCACCGCATTTTCGCAGGAAGCGCCGGTCGCAAAACCGCAACAGAACCTGCCGGCGATCGTCGTCACCACGGCTGTCAATCGCACCCTCGTCGACCGTGTCATCGGCACGGGAACAGTCAAACCCGTCGAAGAAGTCTATATCCAGCCGCAGGTCGAAGGCCTCTCGATTCGCACCCTGAAAGCCGATGTCGGCGACAAGGTTCAGGCCGAAAGCACGCTGGCGACGCTCAACGATGACGCGCTGGTCCTGGAAAAGAGCCAGATGATGGCGACGAGGGCCAAGGGCGAGGCAAGCCTCGCCCAGCTGCGCGCCCAGCTCATCGAGGCGCAGGCCAATGCCGAACAGGCAAGGCAGCAGCAGGCCCGCGCCCAGGAAATGGTCAAGAAGGGCACGGTTTCCACCGCCCAGGTCGAACAGGCCGATGCGACTGCCGCCGCCGCCAATGCTCGCGTCGTCTCCGCCGAACAGGCGATCGAGGTCGCCGAAGCGGATCTCAAGGTCTTCGACAGCCAGATCGCCGATGCGGATTTGAAGCTGGCGCGCACCGATGTGAAGACGCCGGTCGCCGGCACGGTCTCGGCGAAGAACGCCAAGGTCGGCGCCATTGCCGCCGGCAACGGCGATCCGCTGTTCACCATCATCCGCGACGGCGATATCGAGCTTGTCGCTGAGGTCGCCGAAAGCGATGTTGTCAGGATCGTGGCCGGCCAAAAGGCAACGATTTCGCTTTCTGGCAGCCGTGAGAAACTTTCCGGCGCCGTACGCCTGGTTTCGCCGACTGTCGATCCGGTCACTCGCCTCGGCCTCGTGCATATCTCCATCGATGATGACAGCAAGGCGCGTTCCGGCATGTATGGCAGCGCCGAAATCATCGTGCGCGAGACTGAAGGCGTAGCGCTTCCCCTGACCGCAGTACTCACCGGCAACGAAGGCTCCTCCGCCCGCAAAGTCGAGGACGGCGTGGTGAAATTCGCCAAGATCGAGACCGGCATCCAGGACGGCGCCTATGTCGAGGTGGTCAATGGATTGAAGACCGGCGACGAGGTCGTAGCCAAGGCGGGCGCTTATGTCCGCGACGGCGACCACATCACGCCGGTGCGTGAACAGCCCCCGGCTTCCAACTAAAGAGACCATCCGATGAATTTCTCAGCCTGGTCCATTCGAAATCCCGTTGCGCCGCTGCTGGCCTTCTGCCTGCTGGTGTTCATCGGCATGCAGTCATTTAATTCGCTGCCGATCACGCGTTTTCCCAATATCGACGTGCCGCTCGTCTCGATCAGCGTAACGCAGAGCGGCGCTTCGCCGGCTGAACTCGAAATGCAGGTAACGAAGGAGATCGAAGACGCGGTCGCCTCCATCACCGGCATCGACGAAATCCAGTCGACGGTCACCGACGGCAGTTCGCAAACGAACGTCATGTTCCGGATGGAAGTGCCGACCGAACAGGCCGTACAGGACACCAAGGATGCGATCGACCGCATCCGCAGCGATCTGCCGGCAACGGCCGAAGCACCGATCGTCTCCAAGGTCGATGTCGAGGGACAGGCGATCCAGACCTTCGCCGTTTCCTCGCCTGCGATGTCGCTGGAAGAACTTTCCTGGTTCGTCGACGATACGATCAAACGTTCGCTGCAGGGCCAGGCCGGCATCGGCCGTGTTGACCGTTACGGCGGCGCAGAACGCGAAGTACGCATCGAACTCACCCCTGACAAGCTCAATGCCTATGGTATCACCGCCGCCAGCGTGAACCAGCAGCTGCGCGGCACCAACATCGACCTCGGCTCTGGTCGCGGCCAGGTGGCGGGCAGCGAACAGGCGATCCGTGTTCTCGGTGACGCCCGCAACGTCGCCGACCTTGCCAATACAACCATTGGCCTGCCGAACGGCCGCTTCGTCAAACTATCCGATCTCGGCGTTATCAAGGACACTTATGAGGAGCCGAAATCCTTCTCGCGCTTCAACGCTACGCCGGTCGTTACCTTCGGCGTTTTCCGCTCGAAGGGCGCCAGCGAGGTCAGCGTCGCCGAAACCGTGGCGCAGAACCTCGACAAGGTGCGAGCCGAAAATCCCAATGTGAAGATCGAACTGATCGATGATTCGGTCTATTTCACCTACGGCAACTACGAAGCCGCCATTCATACGCTCCTCGAGGGTGCGCTGCTCGCTGTTATCGTCGTCCTCCTGTTCCTCAGGAACTGGCGTGCGACCCTGATCTCTGCAATCGCCCTTCCGCTGTCTGCGATCCCAACCTTCTGGGTCATGGACATGATGGGCTTCTCGCTGAACCTCGTCAGCTTCCTTGCTCTGACGCTCGCCACCGGTATCCTTGTCGACGATGCGATCGTCGAAATCGAAAACATTGCCCGCCACATCAAGATGGGCAAGACGCCCTATCGGGCGGCGATCGAGGCAGCCGACGAAATCGGCCTTGCCGTCATCGCCACCACCTTCACGATCATCGCTGTCTTCGTGCCCGTTTCCTTCATGCCGGGCATTCCGGGTCAATACTTCATCCAGTTCGGTCTGACCGTCGCCTTCTCCGTCTTCTTCTCGCTAATGGTCGCGCGCCTCATCACCCCGATGATGGCCGCGTATCTCATGCGTGCAGAAGACGGCGTCGACGATCATCACGACAATGATAGCCTGTTGATGCGTGGATACACACGCCTCATACGCGGCACGACCGGCCGCTGGTACACGCGTTATGCGACTCTGCTTGTCGCGTTCGGCTTCCTCGCCGGCTCCATTATGCTGCTGATGCAGGTTCCGGGCAGCTTCCTGCCGCCCGAAGACGCCTCGCGCATCGTGCTCTCTGTCGAGCTGCCGCCCAATGCACGGCTTGACGACACCGAGAAGACGACCGATGCGATCTATGACAGAGTCAAGGACATCAACGGCGTCGAAAGCGTCTTCGTCCTCGGCGGCGCGTCGCCGAAGGGCGATCTCGAACTGCGCCGTGCGACCATCACGCTGGCACTCGACAAGCTGGACCAATCGCTGGTCAAGAAGATGGTCAACGACGTGCTCGGCCGTATCCCCGTCATTGGCCCGAAACTGCCGAAGGTGGAGGTCCACGGCCGTGAACGCCCGCAGTGGGATATCGAAAAGGAAGTCTTCGTCAAGCTGCGTGACATTCCCGACGTCCGGATCCTGAAGCTCAATGACCGCGGCGAACGCGACCTCTCCTTCAACTTCCTTTCCAAGAACGACAAGGACCTGAACGACGCCGTCGGCATTCTGGAATCCAAACTGCGCGCCGATCCGCTGCTTGCCAATGTCAGCGCTGACGGCTCGCTGCCCCGTCCGGAACTGCAGGTTCACCCGCGCATGGATGAGGCCGCCCGCTTGGGCATTACGCCACAGCAGATCTCTGAGACGATCCGCGTCGCCACTATTGGCGATGTCGATGCCGCCCTTGCCAAGATCTCGCTCGACGATCGCCAGATCCCGATCCGCGTTCAGGCCGCACTCGACATGCGTCGCGATCTCGCGGCCATCCGGACGTTGAAGATCCAGACCGCCAGCGGCGGCACCGTTCCGCTCGCAAGCGTCGCCAATATCGACTATTCGGAAGGCGTAAGTTCGATCAAGCGCAACAACCGCAACCGCGTCGTTTCGATCGGTTCCGACCTGCCGCAGGGCGTCGCACTCGACACGGCTTCGGCCCGCTTCCGCCAGATCGTCAACGACGCAAATATCCCGGCCACGGTGCACCTTGCCGAAAGCGGCGACACCAAGGTGCAGAGCGAGATGCAGCAGAGTTTCGTCAACGCCATGTTGATGGGCCTGCTGCTGGTGCTGACGGTGCTGATCCTGCTCTTCAAGGACGTGATCCAGCCTTTCACCATCCTGTTCTCGCTGCCGCTCGCCATCGGCGGCGTCGCAGCCGGCCTGATCATCACCAGCAATCCGCTGTCGATGCCGGTCATGATCGGCATTCTGATGCTGATGGGTATCGTCACCAAGAATGCCATCCTGCTCGTCGATTTTGCAATCGAGATGCGCCACCAGGGCATGTCCCGCGTCGAGGCCATGGTCGAAGCCGGCCGCAAACGCGCCCGGCCGATCATCATGACCTCGATCGCCATGTCGGCAGGCATGCTGCCTTCCGCGCTCGGTGTCGGCGAAGGCGGCTCGTTTCGCGCGCCGATGGCGATCGCGGTGATCGGCGGCATCATCGTCTCGACCGTGCTCTCGCTCGTCGTCGTGCCCTCCTTCTTCCTGATCATGGACGATCTGTCCCGCCTGCTCGGCTGGGCTTTCGGCCGCCTGGTCGGCAAGAAGGACAAGGAGGAGCTGCCGCTGTCGCGCGAGGATCTCACCCGCGTCACCCGGGAGAACCGCGGCGACATCGACGCGCTGGAGGAGCGCCTGACGGCGATCGAAAAGCCGGAAGACAAACGCAAGAGCGCCAAGGGCAACGACACCAACGTGCTGCGCCTGCCGCCCTTCGCGGCGGAATAAGCAAAACCCAGGAAACGAACGGGCCGGGAGCGATCTCCCGGCCCGTTTCGTTTTTCGTTCATTTCCAACGCATGTCGCGCAAAAGTGTGCAGCGGCTTTGTGCGACATGCGTAAAAACAAAGACCTGAAGCGGGCGGTGTTCGGACGACATGCTCTAATTCTTTGATTTTGATCCGGATGTTTTAGGCCGATCCGGCCTAAAATCCGGATCTAGAGTCCGCCCTGCTCCCTGAGGAAGCTGACGATCGAGCTGACGCCGTCGCCGCGCTTCATGTCGGAGAAGACGAAGGGGCGCGAAGCGCGCATGCGCGTCGCATCCCGGTCCATCACGTCGAGATCGGCGCCGACATAGGGCGCCAGATCCTTCTTGTTGATGACGAGCAGGTCCGACCGGGTGATACCCGGCCCGCCCTTGCGCGGGATTTCCTCGCCCTGGCAAACGGAGATGACATAGATGGTGATATCGGCAAGATCGGGCGAAAAGGTCGCCGCTAGATTGTCGCCGCCGGATTCGATGAAGACGACGTCGAGATCGGGGATCCGCTGGTTGAGGCCGGCGATCGCCTGCAAATTGATCGTCGCATCCTCACGAATGGCGGTATGCGGGCAGCCGCCTGTCTCGACGCCGACGATGCGGTCCGAAGTCAATGCCTGCATCCGCACCAGCGCCTCGGCATCCTCGGTCGTATAGATATCGTTGGTGACGACGGCGACGGAATAGTCGTCGCGCATCGCCTTGCAGAGCTTTTCGGTCAGCGCTGTCTTGCCCGAGCCGACTGGCCCGCCGATGCCGACACGCAAAGGTCCGTTTCTTGATTTCATGTGCCTTACTCCAATCGAACCCCGATGATAACGAAGCCGCCCGCCCGCGCCACCGTCAAATGACTTAGAGCGCTTGTTTTTCTTCGAATCACCGAAGCGCTCTATCTCTTTGTTTTCACGCAATTCCGGACGCAAAACCGCTGCGCACTTTTGCTGGAATTGCTCTCGCCGCCGCGATAATTTCGGACAATTACGAGCGGAACAGCCGCGTCGCCTGCGTCTCATGGCGCAGGCTTGCAATATCGGCCTGCACCGTCGCCGAACCCAGATCATCGAGCGTCGAGATAGCCGCCCGCCGGGCGATCTTCGCGAGGTGCTCTTCAAGGCCGGCAAGCACGGCAACGCCATCCCTCTGCCCAGCGATGCCGAGGCGGATGCCTGACGAAACCGCTTGCGAGGCATAGGCGTGCAGGAAGACTGCGAGCACCTTCACGGATCCTATGCCATGTGCACCCGCAACCGCTCCCACCGCGACAGGATAAGCGGCCTTGCCGGGCAGCCTCTCGAATACATCGTCCGGCCAAGCGCCTGCCGCCGCCAGGAAAGCCTCGCCGAGCAGCATCGTTTCCTGATGGCGCTCGCGTGATCCGGCAAGCGCCTCGGCGAGCGCGGCGATCTCGGCAAGGCGCGCGGCTTCAGCCTGGTGCCTGTGGCTTTCGGCCAGCAGCACCGTATCGTTCCAGACCGAACCATTGCCGATTAAAGTGCCGGTCCAGGCCGCAAGCGAGGCCGCATCCGTGACCAACCCGTCGGCAACCGCCCGCTCCAGCCCGCCCGAATAGGCAAAGCTGCCGATCGGAAAGGCCGGTGAGAGCCATGCCGTCAGGCGCAGCAGTGCCTGCAACTCGCGATCCCCAGTCATCAAGGCTCAGTCGTGCTTGTGGTCGTGATGTCCGTGCTCATGACCATGATCCCGCCCGTGGTCATGATCATGACCGCGATCGTGGCGGTGCTCATGCTCATGCTCGTAGCCATGTTCGTGATCATGGTCATGGCCGTGATCATGGCCGTGGTCATGATTGTGATCGTGATCATGCCCATGCGAATGCCCGCCTTGGGAATGGTAGGCGCCGCGTGCCGGCTGGAACGGCTCGTCGATCTCGAGGACGACGGCGCCGAGGCCCTGCAGCATGGTGCGGATGACATGATCGCGCAGGATGACGATGCGATCTTCCTCGATCTGGGCCGCAAGATGCCGGTTGCCCAGATGCCAGGCGAGCTCGACCAGATGCGTGCGGTCGCGTCCGCGAACCTCGAAGAGCTTCTCGTCGGCGGCGAGGATTTCGATCAGTTCGCCGTCGTCGCGCACCAAGAGGTCGCCATTGGCGAAAAGCACCGGATCCTTGAGATCGAGCATGACCATTTCGCCATTTTCCAAATGCAGCAGCTTGCGGCGCAGATGGCGCAGATCATGCGGCAGCTTGACTTGGGCGATCGGATGGGAGGAAGGGGTTCCGGCGGGAAGATAGGACGTGACGCGCTGCATGATATGTCCGTTTTGTTGAGAGGACGACCATGCAAAATAGCTCTTCCCGATGCAAGCACCAATGCCCTTTCGTTCGCGCTTTGCTTTTATATTCCGTAAGCCTGCATCACGTTGTCGCTCTCCGGTCCTTTGTTCTCGCCATCGACGCCGCTATCGACAAGCCCGTGCCAGGCGTGACGCAGACCTTCTCGTTCGTGGACGACGCGATTGCGCCCTAGTGCCTTGGCGAGATAGAGCGCCCGGTCGGCGGAAGCATAGACCGCCTGCTTGGTGCGCCCGGCGACGAGATCGGCAACGCCGCCGGAAACGGTGATGCGGATATCGTGCCCCTCGGCTTTCATGGCGCCGCCGGCGATCCGGGCCCGGACGCTTTCGACGCGCTCCATACGCGTCTCGAGCGGCTCGCCGGAGACGATGACGCCGAACTCCTCCCCACCCAGCCGTGCGACGACGGACATCTCATCGAAGGCGGATCTCAGCATGGCCGAAACGGAGATGATGACGGCATCGCCGCAGCCATGGCCGAAGCGGTCGTTGATCGCCTTGAAACGGTCGACGTCAAAAATCACCAGCGACGCATCGCCATCAGTATCCTCAAGCGCCTCGGTAAAAGCGCGCCGGTTGAGCAGCCCGGAAAGCGTATCCGTGCGGCTGAGCTTTTCGAATTCCGCCCGCGAGAGCGCGAGATCGCGCATGGCAAAGCCGGCAAACAGTGACAGCATGCCGGAAACGGTACCGCCGATCAGCCAGGAAAAGATCGCGCTGAAGCCGATTGCATGGGCGAGCGTCACCGGTAGAAGCCCGAGAAGATCCAGCGATGGCATCGTCAATGCGATAATGACTCCTGACAGAATAACGGCAAGAAAAGCCATCTTCAGGGCGAAGACATAGACGTTTCTGCGGTATTGAAGATCGCCGAAATCGGCCTGCAGCAAAATCCAGTTTCTCATGAGAATCAACCTTCCTGCTCGGCGTTTCCAGGCATTGATAAGAGCCCAATTGCTGCGGGTGTCTTAATCGACCCGTTAAAATTCGAACGGTTCGGACGTTTCGGTGGACAGAATTTTTCTAGCAGGGGATGCAGCTTTCCAATCCCTGAATCGAACAGCGCGAAGAGACAGTTAAACGACTGATATAAAAGGGGTTCATCAAGTTTCGTGATGCAGTTGTTCCAGAATGGGTTAGCTTGACAAAATACCGGGTTTTCCACCGATTTTTACAACCATATGGAGAGCGCTATTCACAATTCACTTTAAGAGCGGACCGACCCGACGGCTGCTTCAATTGTAGACAGCAACAGACAACCGCAATGTTTGTGGAAGCGGGTTCCATATGCCGGTTCGAAACCCAGCCGAGCGCAGGGCAGCGGCGGTCCAGGTGTTGCAGCCGAAGAGTGCGTTGAAGTATCCCCTGGCTTCGAAGAACCGGTCGATCTCGCCGTAACCCGCATCCGGAATCGGCACCACCGCGCCCGCGTCGAGGACGAAACTCTCGGAGATAAAATCGCGCAGCTGCGCCAATTGATCCTCACTGACATTGAATGCCGTAACGGTGGACTGGGGCTCGGTGATATGACTGGCAAGGTCCACATGCAGCACTGAACGGTCGATCGTCAGCGCGCGCAACACCGGCAGCGGCTTCAGCTCCGCCCATGTGGGAGTTTCCAGATAGAAGGCACGTCCGCCCCAGCCGATAATAAGCCACTCCGCATTCGGATGGCCGAGCGGAAAACCAGTATTGTCGAGGAAGGAAAAGGCAGCCCGCGTTTCCGCGTCGAGCGGAATGGCAATATCGGTATGGATCGGGCCCGAGAGCAGCAGAATTCGATGCGTCACTGCCGCAGACGACGCCTCGACCGGCGCAATCAGCGGCCGGGGAATAAAGGTCCCGCAGGCCGCCGAAAGCACAAACAGAAATACGATCCGCAACAACCAGCGGATACCTGTCCTCATCGCCGCCGTCCGTCGCACATGGGCGTGGGCTTAGAACAGGAAATAGCGCTGCGCCATCGGCAGCACCGTCGCCGGCTCGCATGTCAGCAATTCGCCGTTCGCCCTGACTTCATAGGTCTCCGGGTCGACCTCGATCTCGGGTGTCAGGTCGTTGTGGATCATCGATGCCTTGGAGATGCCGCCGCGCGTATTCCTCACCGCGACCAGTTCCTTGGCAACGCCGAGCCGGCCCTTCAGGCCGGCATCGAGCGAGGCCTGGCTGACGAAGGTGACAGAGGAATTGGTGAGGCTCTTGCCATAGGAGGCAAACATCGGCCGGTAGTGTACCGGCTGCGGCGTCGGGATCGAGGCGTTCGGATCGCCCATCGGCGCGGCCGCGATCGAGCCTCCGAGCAGCACCATATCGGGCTTCACGCCGAAGAAGGCCGGATTCCACAGCACGAGGTCGGCGCGCTTGCCGACTTCGACCGAGCCGATCTCACGGCTGAGACCGTGGGCGATCGCCGGGTTGATCGTGTATTTGGCGATATAGCGGCGAACGCGGAAATTGTCGTTATCGCCCTTTTCCTCCTTCAGCCGGCCGCGCTGACGCTTCATCTTGTCGGCCGTCTGCCAAGTGCGGATCGCCACCTCGCCGACGCGGCCCATGGCTTGGCTGTCGGACGAGATGATCGAGAAGGCGCCGATATCGTGCAGGATGTCTTCGGCGGCGATCGTCTCCTTGCGGATCCGGCTTTCGGCAAAGGCGATATCTTCGGGGATCGACGGCGACAGATGGTGGCAGACCATCAGCATGTCGAGATGCTCTGCGATGGTATTGACCGTATAGGGACGCGTTGGATTGGTCGACGACGGGATGACATTCGGCTGGCCGCAGATCTTGATGATATCGGGCGCATGCCCGCCGCCCGCGCCTTCCGTATGGAAGGCATGGATGGTGCGGCCCTTGATGGCACCGATCGTATCCTCGACGAAGCCGCTTTCGTTCAGCGTATCGGTGTGGATCATCACCTGCACGTCGTATTCGTCGGCAACCGACAGGCAGCAGTCGATGGCGCCAGGGGTCGTGCCCCAATCCTCGTGCAGTTTCAGCGACGTGGCGCCTGCCAGCACCATTTCGGTCAGCGCCCCCGGCAGCGAGGCATTGCCCTTGCCGGCAAAGGCAAGGTTCATCGGAAAGGCGTCGGCCGCTTCGATCATGCGCGCCAGATGCCAGGGACCGGGCGTGCAGGTGGTGGCAAGCGTGCCGTGTGCAGGACCGGTGCCGCCGCCGAGCATGCAGGTCATGCCGCTCATCAGCGCTTCCTCGATCTGCTGCGGCGCAATGAAATGGATATGGCTGTCCATACCGCCAGCGGTGACGATCTTGCCTTCGGCGGCGATCGCCTCCGTGCCCGGGCCAACGATGATGTTGACACCCGGCTGCATGTCGGGATTACCGGCTTTGCCGATCGCGACGATGCGCCCATCCTTGAGCCCGATGTCGGCCTTGTAGATACCCGAATGATCGACGATCACCGCATTGGTGATAACCGTATCCACTGCGCCATCCGCCCGCGTCACCTGGCTCTGGCCCATGCCGTCGCGGATCACCTTGCCGCCGCCGAACTTCACCTCCTCGCCATAGGTGGTGAAATCCTTCTCGATCTCGATGAAGAGCTCCGTATCGGCAAGGCGCACCTTGTCGCCGGTGGTCGGTCCGAACATGCCGGCATAGGCGGCGCGCGAGATCTTGTAGGGCATCTATCAGGCTCCTTGGGAGGAAGAGACGAGTGTTTCTCCGCCGAGCCGCTTGAGGCGGCCAGCGGCAATATAGCTATCGACAAGCTGTCGTTCGGCCGAAAACGGGTGCCATTCCCAGCCGGCGTGGCCAAAGCCGGCAAGTGTCGCCTCGGCCTCGGCATATGTGTTCAGCACCTCGGCAATGACGATCATCCCGCTGCTCGGCACGACATAGGGCGCTGGAGAAAACGCCGAAAGCGACGCATCCACGGCCTCGTGAACCGATTTGCCGATAATGACGTGCCTTTTGCCGGTGTCTGCGCAAAAGGAGCTGAACGCAGCGGTATGGTCGTCGCAGAAATCATCAAGCTCCGGATGAGAGACGGCAAGCGGCGCCCGCATCGCGGCGAATTTTTCCGGGTCGCGCACGCTCCAGATTTCGCCAGCCGAAACGACGCCCGGATGGGCGCGCCACTCACGCGAACCGAGCATCGCCTTTGCCGGCCTACCGGTGTTGCAGACCGCGACGGCATCCGTGCGGCTGCCGCCGGCGCCATAGGAGCGGCAATCATTGAAGCGGATGACAATATCGGCGGCATCGATGATGCCAGCCCCACCCTCCTCGATGTCGCCATTGCCGACGATCATGATTTTTCTGATCACCCTAGTTGCCCATCGTATCTTCGAGCTCTTTCAGCTCTTTCGTGCGTTTGTCCGTAATGTTGGCGAGACACCCGGCGACCAGCATCGGCTCCATCGTGCCGCCACGGGCCTGAAAGCCAAAGGCGTCGCATTCGGCGTCGCGATAGTCGATCCAGGCGCGTTGCGCCTTGACCAGCGCCTGCTCTGCGCCCTTCATGTCGCCATCCAGGTCCTTGTCGATCGCCGCCAGGGCGGCGCGCGTCTTCTTATACTGCGCATTCAGCGCCTTGTCGGCAGTCTCGTGGCGCGCCGTCTCGCAGCCAGTCATGTCCGATTGCGTCTTGGGATTGTTGCAATCGATATCCTGAGCAGAGGCAGCACCTGCCGTCAGCAGCATCGCAGCCCCGACGAGGCAGATATTCAAGCGCATGCACTTCTCCCGTATTTTGTTCTTAGAGCTTGCCCATCACCAACTGGCGGAAACCGTAGACCTCGCGCTTGCCGGAAAGCGGGATCAGCGTCACCGAGCGCGTCTGCCCCGGCTCGAAGCGCACCGCAGTCCCCGCCGGGATATCGAGCCGCTTGCCGTGTGCTACCGCGCGATCGAAGGAAAGCCCGGCATTGATCTCGGCGAAATGATAGTGGCTGCCGACCTGCACCGGCCGATCGCCCGTATTGGAAACCTCCAGCGTCACCGTCGGCGCGCCGGCATTCAGTTCGATGTCGCCGCTTGCGGCAATGATCTCGCCTGGAATCATCTCGTCCTCCTTAAGCCGCCTTGGGCGCGCAGCCCTCGGCCTTCAGTACGCGCTTCGTCGATGCCGGATTTTTGGCGAGCATCGCCGCCGGCCGAATAGGCCTCGCGACGAGATTGCCGCCGCAGTTCGGGCAGACACCCTTCAGCACGCCGTCCACGCAATCGGCGCAGAAGGTGCATTCATAGGTGCAGATCCGTGCTTCAATGCTATCAGGCGGCAGATCCTTGTCGCAGCATTCGCAATTGGGCCTGAGCTCGAGCATTCCTATCTCCTCAACGGATCGGCTCGTGCACGGTGACGAGCTTGGTTCCATCAGGGAACGTCGCCTCCACCTGCACGTCGTGGATCATCTCGGCAATCCCCTCCATCACCTGGTCGCGGCCGATCACATGGGCGCCTGCTTCCATCAACTCGGCAACCGGGCGGCCGTCGCGGGCGCCTTCGACGACGAAGTCGCTGATCAGCGCGATCGCTTCGGGATAATTCAGCTTGACGCCGCGCTCCAGCCGCCGCCGCGCCACCATCGCCGCCATCGAAATCAACAGCTTGTCTTTTTCTCTCGGAGTGAGGTTCATCGCTTGTCCATCTGCTTGATCGAATGCTGAAGTTCATAGATTCCAGACTTTCGGCACAGGCGCACCATTGCGCAAGGCGGAAATGACCGGGATCAGGATTTTTCTGAGTGAGAAGCCGTCGGCCGCTGCCAGGCGGACGACGAGCTTGCCATTCCAAGCGCTCGCACCGCCCATCGATCCTTCGACGAGCGGCCGGACCTTGCCGAGATAGGCTTCTGAAAGCGGCCCGGCATAAAGCAGCGTCGCAAAGGCCACCTGTCCGCCGAGCACGGCCTGTCGCGCCGTCAGCGCCGCCACAGCTTCGGAAAGTCTGAGTTCCTCGGCGTGGATCAGTTGGCTCGAACGGCGGATGCGCCAGCGGTCGCGGAACAGCCCTGATACCACCGCCTCACCCATCGCCTTGCGGCCGAGCAGCACGGCTTCGACGGCCAGAAATTCGCCGCTCTCGTCAAGATCGACGTCCAGCCGGCGAAAAAGTGCGGCCCGATCGAAGAGGATCGTTTCCTGCGGCAGCCAGTCGACGCGGGCTTGGGCTCCGACCGTGATGCTGGTCGCCACCTCGGCGATGCCGGCCGATGCCTTGTAGATCTTCTCGCAGGCCTGAGTGGTGACGTCGATGCGCGTGCCGGCGCCGGCATCCACGCTCCAATCCATTCGATCGCCGCCTGTCAAACCGCCGGCGGTATTGATGATGACGGCTTCCATCGAGGCGTCGAAGGTATCGGGCAGGCGGATCTTCGCTGCCCCCTCCTGATAGAGTTCACGGATGCGCGTGCGGCCATCGAACAGCTTTGCCGCCAGATGTCCGCGCCCTTCGGCTCTTTGCGGTCTCGTGCCTGCCGCCGCGATCGTCATATCGTCCCTTTCGGTCGCGCCCCTGGTTTTCATTCAAGCGCGCGGATAGCGGAAAGCAAGCAATTCCTATGCCGCACCGGGCAGACCTTTGGCGGCGGCGGAAGGTTTTCCAGGCGCCGCGCCTTCTGCTGCAAAATGCGGCATCTGCCAGCCAGACAGTCAGACAGTCAGGTGGCGGCGGGCCTCCGGCGTATCCAGCGTCTCGGCAAGCCCTTCATGCACGATTTCGCCGCGGTCCATGATATAGACATAGTCGGCAAGCTCGCGGCAGAAATCGAGATACTGCTCGACGAGCAGGATCGCCATGCCGGTGGAGTCGCGCAGGTAACGGATCGCCCGGCCGATATCCTTGATGATCGACGGCTGAATGCCCTCGGTCGGCTCGTCGAGCACGAGAATCCGAGGCCGCGTCACCATGGCCCGCCCGATCGCCAACTGCTGCTGCTGCCCGCCGGAAAGATCGCCGCCGCGACGTGACAACATCGACTTCAGCACCGGGAAGAGACTGAAGATGTCATCGGGGATGTTGCGGTCGCGGCGGCCAAGCGGAGCAAAGCCGGTTTCGAGATTTTCTTTGACTGTCAGCAGCGGGAAGATTTCACGCCCCTGCGGCACATAGCCGATGCCCTGCTTGGCGCGGGCAAAGGGCGGCATGCCGTTGAGCTTGGTTTCATTGAAGGTGACGGTGCCGGCCGACAGCGGATGCTGGCCGGTAACGGCGCGAAGAAGAGAACTCTTCCCCACGCCGTTACGCCCCAGCACGCAGGTGATCTTGCCCATCTCCGCTTTGATCGAGATGCCGCGCAGCGCCTGAGCGGCACCGTAGTGGAGGTTTGCGTTTTCGACTGTCAGCATGATGCCGTCTCCTGAATCTTTGCGGGTCCAAAAAAGACCCCTCCCCAACCCCTCCCCACAAGGGGGAGGGGCAAACTCGGAGCTGCCCTCCCACTCCCCAGGAGATCATAGACAAGCTGGCGCTCGTAGCGATGAGCGAGCCTCTTGGTTAAGCCCCTCCCCCTTGTGGGGAGGGGTTGGGGAGGGGCAACACACCCACAAACATCCGATGCATCCATCGTCCCTCACCGCCCCAAATAGTTCTCGATGACCTTCGGATCCGAACTCACAAAGTCGATCGAGCCTTCCGCCAACACCGAGCCTTCAGCAAGGCAGGTCACCTTCACGCCGAGGTCTCGGATGAAGCCCATGTCATGTTCGACGACGACGACCGACCGGGTTTTGGCGATATCCTTGAGCAGGATTCCAGTTTCCGCCGTCTCCGCATCGGTCATGCCGGCCACCGGCTCGTCGACGAGCAGGAGCTTCGGCCCCTGCGCCAGCAGCATGCCGATCTCCAGCCACTGCTTCTGCCCGTGCGAGAGATTGGCGGCGAATTCGTCGCGGCGATGGGTCAGCCGCACGGTTTCGAGGATCTCCTCGATGCGCGTCTTGTCCTCGCCCGAAAGCCGGTAAAACAGCGTCGAGAACACGCCGCGACGGCGGTTCAACGCCAGCTCCAGATTGTCCCAGACCGTATGACTCTCGAAGACCGTCGGCTTCTGGAACTTGCGGCCGATGCCGAGCTGGGCGATATCGGCCTCGTCCTTCTTGGTGAGATCGATCGTGCCGTTGAAGAAAACTTCGCCCTCGTCGGGCCTGGTCTTGCCGGTGATGATATCCATCATCGTCGTCTTGCCGGCGCCGTTCGGGCCGATGATGGCTCTGAGTTCACCGGGTTCGATGACGATCGACAGCGAATTCAGCGCCTTGAAGCCGTCGAAGGAAACCGAGACGCCGTTGAGATAAAGCACGCTGGTGGGTTTGACGTCGGGGATCATGGCGCTCACTCCGCTGCCTGGATTTTCGGCTCGATACCGTCTTCCTCAACAGCCGGCGGGGCAGCCTTGGAGACGACCTTCCGCTTGCCGAGATATTGCGAAATCGTGCCGACGACGCCCTTCGGCAGGAACAGCGTGACGGCGACGAAGAGACCGCCCAGCGCAAACAGCCAGAACTCCGGGAAGAGGCCGGTGAAGATCGTCTTGCCGCCGTTGACGAGGATCGCGCCGATGATCGGACCGATCAGCGTCGCCCGCCCGCCGACCGCCGTCCAGATGACGACTTCGATCGAATTGGCAGGCGCGAATTCGCCGGGATTGATAATGCCGACCTGCGGCACGTAGAGCGCACCGGCAATACCAGCCATCATCGCCGAGACGACGAAGGCGAAGAGCTTGAAGTGCTCGACGCGGTAGCCGAGGAAGCGCGTGCGGCTTTCCGCATCGCGCACGCCGACCAGCACCTTGCCGAACTTCGAGCGCACGATCGCCGAGGCAAGCAGCAGCGACAGAGCCAGGAAGATCGCAGTTGCCGCAAAGAGGACTGCACGCGTGCCGTCAGCCTGGACGTTGAAACCGATAATGTCCTTGAAATCGGTAAGGCCGTTATTGCCGCCGAAGCCCATGTCGTTGCGGAAGAAGGCCAGCAGCAGCGCGTAAGTCATCGCCTGGGTGATGATCGAGAGATAGACGCCATTGACGCGTGAGCGGAAGGCAAACCAGCCGAAGACGAAGGCGAGCAGGCCGGGCACGACGAGCACCATCAGCGCCGCAAACCAGAAATGGTTGAAGCCGTACCAGAACCACGGCAGATCCTTCCAGTTCAGGAACACCATGAAGTCGGGCAGAACAGGGTCTCCGTAGCTGCCGCGCGTGCCGATCTGGCGCATCAGATACATGCCCATCGCATAGCCACCGAGCGCAAAGAAGGCACCGTGGCCGAGGGAGAGGATGCCGCAGAAGCCCCAGACGAGATCAAGCGCCAGCGCCAGCAGTGCATAGGTCAGATACTTGCCGAACAGCGACATGATATAAGTCGGCACGTGCAGCGGATTGGTCGGCCCCGTCATCAGGTTCAGGACCGGCACGAGGACCGCGACCAGAAGCAGGAGGGCGATGGCAACGACGATCTTGCGATCGAGTGATCGGAGAAGGAAGGCCGTTATCATGCTTCCACCGCCCTTCCTTTGAGTGCGAAGAGCCCGCGGGGACGCTTCTGGATGAAGAGAATGATGAGGACGAGCACCAGGATCTTGCCGAGCACGGCGCCGGCGAAGGGTTCGAGGAACTTGTTGACGACGCCGAGCGACAGTGCGCCGACCAGCGTACCCCAGAGATTGCCGACACCGCCGAAGACGACGACCATGAAGCTGTCGATGATGTAGGATTGACCGAGGTTCGGCGAGACGTTGTCAATCTGGCTGAGCGCCACGCCGGCGATGCCGGCAATGCCCGAGCCGAGCGCGAAGGTGAAGGCATCGACCCAGCCGGTGCGGATGCCCATCGACGACGCCATGCGCCGGTTCTGCGTAACGGCGCGCATCTGCAGGCCGAAGGCGGACCGCTTGAGCAACAGGAGCAGCGCCACAAAGACCACCATCGAAAAGACGATGATCCACAGTCGATTCCAGGTGATGGAGAGCCCGCCGAGATCGAAGACGCCGGACATCCAGCTCGGATTGCGGACCTCGCGGTTGGTCGGGCCGAAGATGCTGCGCACCGCCTGCTGCAGGATGAGCGACACTCCCCAGGTGGCGAGCAGCGTTTCGAGCGGCCGGCCGTAGAGATAGCGGATGACGGCGCGCTCGATCACCAGACCGACGAAGCCGGTAAAGACGAAGGCCGCAGGCACGGCAAAGGCCAGCGAATAATCGGCAAGTTCAGGAAAGGCGGAGGTGATGTACTCCTGCACCACATAGGTGGTGTAGGCGCCGATCATCACCATTTCGCCATGCGCCATGTTGATGACGCCCATGACGCCGAAGGTGATGGCAAGGCCGATCGCGGCAAGCAGCAGTACCGAGCCGAGAGACAATCCGTACCAGATGTTCTGGACGATATCCCACAGCGCCAGGCTGCGATTGATGGAGCTGATATCCGCCTGGATCGCCGGCTTCAGGTCGTCAGACGCGGTTTCCAGTGTGGTCGTGAGGATGGTCAGCGCATCGCGATTGCCGCGCGCCGCGATCGTATCGATCGCAGCCTTCTTGTCTTCGACGCTCGCATCCGTCTTGAGCAGCAGCACTGCGCGCGCCGCTTCCATCGTATTCTTGATCTCAGCGTCCTTTTCGGCCGCAAGCGCCGAGTTCAGCAGGTCGAGATTGGCGGGATCGGCATCTTTCAGAAGGCCCTGGGCCGCGGCAAGCCGCGCGGAACGGTTCGGGCTCATCAGCGTCAGCTGGCTGGTAGCGGCGCCGATGACGCCGCGAAGCGCGTTGTTGATCTTGACCTTCGTCATCAGATCCGGATCGACATCGGCAGCGGCTTCGCCGGTGATCGGATCGGAATAGGTCGGTTCGTCATCGGTACCGCCCTGGAGGAGAACCGGGCCGCCATCGGAATTGACGTAGAGAAGGCCGTCGCTCAACTGCTGCAGGATCTGGCTGACATGCTGGTCCTTGGAAGCGACCAGCGCTTTGATGGCCGCTTCCCGTTCCGGGAAATCGCCGACGCCGAGCGCGTCGACAAGCACGTGGATATCGTCCTGGGCCTGGACTTCGCTCGAGATTATCACGCCCGAAAAAGCAAAGCCTGAAAATACGAGGCCCGAAAATGTCAGGCAAACCGTGATGAGGAAAATCTTTATGGCGCGATACATCGGCTTTCTCGCCCTTGATAGTGTTGGCCTCGCGGCGCAATCGCTGGGACGGAGCTTCCGCCCGGAATCAAACCGGACGGAAGCCTTCAGGCAATCATCGGATCGGGGTCGTACTCAGGAGCCCTTGCCACCGCACT
This sequence comes from Rhizobium sp. WSM4643, assembly GCF_025152745.1. Taxonomy (NCBI): domain Bacteria; kingdom Pseudomonadati; phylum Pseudomonadota; class Alphaproteobacteria; order Hyphomicrobiales; family Rhizobiaceae; genus Rhizobium; species Rhizobium sp. WSM4643. Next base: position 3,387,785 of record NZ_CP104040.1, read on the forward strand.
TGCCGGTAGCAACGTTGAAGTTGCCGCAGGACATCGGCTTGCGCCAATCGGAGATCAGGTCCTTGGAGTCAGGGAGGAAGTCCGACCATTCGTCGCCGACGACGGCAGGTGTCTGCTGGACGATTTCGAACTGGCCGTCCGCCTGGATTTCACCGATCAGCACCGGCTTGGTGATGTGGTGGTTCGGCATGACGGTCGCATAACCGCCGGAGAGGTTCGGAACGCTGACGCCGATGATGGTGTCGAGAACCTTGTCGGTATCGGTCGTGCCGGCAGCCTGGACGGCCTTAACCCATGCGTTGAAGCCGATATACGCAGCTTCCATCGGGTCGTTCGTCACGCGCTTGTCGTTCTTGGTGAAGGCGTGCCAGTCCTTGATGAACTTCTTGTTGGCAGGGCTTTCGACCGACTCGAAGTAGTTCCAGGCAGCGAGATGGCCGACGAGCGGCTTGGTGTCGAGGCCGGCAAGCTCTTCTTCGCCAACCGAGAAGGCGACGACGGGGATGTCTGTTGCCTTGATGCCCTTGTTGCCCAGTTCCTTGTAGAACGGAACGTTGGCATCGCCGTTGATCGTGGAGACGACGGCGGTCTTCTTGCCGGCCGAACCGAATTCCTTGATCTTGGAAACTTCGGTCTGCCAGTCGGAGAAGCCGAACGGCGTGTAGTTGGTCATGATGTCTTCTTTCGGAATACCCTTCGAAATCAGGTATGCCTCGAGAATCTTGTTGGTCGTGCGCGGATAAACGTAGTCCGTACCTTCGAGAACGAAGCGCTTGACGCCTTCTTTTTCCATCAGGTAGTCGACGGCAGGGATGGCCTGCTGGTTCGGAGCAGCACCGGTGTAGAAGATGTTGCGCGAGGACTCTTCGCCTTCATACTGGACCGGGTAGAAGAGGATCGAGTTGGTCTCTTCGAAAACCGGCAGAACGGACTTGCGCGACGAGGACGTCCAGCAACCGAAGACGGCGGCAACCTTGTCTTTCTGGATCAGCTCACGTGCCTTTTCGGCAAACAGCGGCCAGTCGGAAGCCGGGTCGACGACGACAGCCTCGAGCTTCTTGCCGAGAAGGCCGCCCTTCTTGTTCTGCTCGTCGATGAGCATCAGCATGGCGTCCTTGAGCGTGGTCTCGGAAATGGCCATGGTGCCGGAGAGCGAGTGCAGAATGCCGACCTTGATCGTGTCATCGGCGGCAACTGCACTGCCGAAGGCAGCCGACGCCGCCATGATGGCGCCGAGCGCTGCGCCCGTAATAGTGGATTTGAGATTCATCTGGTTGAACTCCCCTCTTCTTGTTCCGCAACAGACCGGAAACGGAGATTAACTGTTGCTTAAAGAACTATCGGGTGCTGCAGCGCGAAAACACATACGTCGATTGACGTAGGCGCCGGGGGCAAACAGGCAGGCCGGAAGAGGTGGCATCCCCACGAAGCGGGAGATGCCCGGTCGATCCTCTCGGAGGAATTATCCGTCGATCGTCAAGACGATCGACGTCGGACCGTAAGAGAGGCTCGCCCTATGGCCTGCGACGGTCAGCTTTTCGAAGGCGCCAGTCACGGCGCTCGCCTTCAGGATCTCGATCTTCGTTCCAGGCGTCGGGACAAACCCGTCGGCAAGCGTCACATCGAGCTCGCCGGCCAGCACCGCCTTGCCATGGACGATCAGCGTACCCTCGCCGTTCGCGCCGAGCCTCGGCTTCAACACGGCCGTGGCAAGCTGCTGATAGTCGCCGCCGACGGTCACGGGCTTGTCTGCCGCCAGAACGAGCGAACCGCGGTCGGCCGTCAGGCCGCCTGTACCGAAGGCCGACGGCGATAGGGCCATCAGCGCGCCCTCTTGCAGCACGGTACCGCCGGCATAGCTGTTGGCGCCCGAGAGCCCGAGAATGCCGCTGCCGTGCTTCACCAGCCTGCCATTGCCGGTGATGTCGTTCCGCCAGGTGTCGATCGAATTGAAACCGCCCTTTGCCGCGTCCATCGTCACGGTCACGTCCTGTTCGAACGCACCGTAACCGTCGGCCGCCGCAAAGAGGTTGAGACGGCCGTAACCTTCCGCATCGTCGAGCAGCGGGTAGCCGGAGGCGATCTCCGTCGACTTCAGCACGGCGCGGCGCTGCTCGCCGCCCAGATAGGGCAGACGCGTTTCGAGAAGCGCTTCGGCGCCCTGCGGCACGTGCGCCGGCTGATCGGTCGCATGGATCGTCGGCAGGCCGTAGCTCAAGCGCTGCAGCACGTAGGCGCGATTGGCGTCATGATCGGCGAAACGGTCTGCGGCCAACGGTGCTGCATGGGCCGCAACCTCGAGTGCACCCGCATCCGCAACGCCTGATTTGGCGACGAGCCATGACTGCGCTTGGGCGTAGGCATCGCTCTTCAGCGCGGCATTGTCGGCCTTGTTCAGATTGTAGACGACCGTAGCCGTGCCAAGCATCCGGCCGCCCATCACGTCGAGAGGAGAATGCATGCCGGCGAGGATGCGGTCTTCGCCCAGTTCGCTGGCGCGCGTGATCATTTCCTGAAAGCGCTGCGGCACGAGATAGGCCATGGCCAGTGCATCCCGCCAGGCTTCCGCCGTATGCCCGCTCGGGAAACCGCCGTCCTCGGCCGGCTTGCCGCCCTTGGCCGGCTCCAGCGTTGGGACGACCGATACGTCCTGGCTCCAGCGGTAGGGGCGGGCATATTTGAAATAGCGTTTGGCCGGCTCCGTCGAGCCGTCACCGCTGGCGGCGTTGATGAAGTCGATAGCAAGTCCCATATCGGGGTTGGCGTCGGTCTTGTTTTCCGCGTCCGGCTTGCTGCCGGCGCCGCGATTGTTGCCCTTGTCATCATATTTGACCGTCGTCGCATCGGCTGCCACCTCGGTGATCGTGGTGGTCTGCTTCGAGCCGGCCTTCCAGGCATCCGTCAGCGGACCGAGGCCATCGACGATGCTGGCATTCTTGCCGCGCCGATCGTCGAGATAGGCGGCGACGGCCTGATCGGCCGTCCGCGCCCGCGTCGCTTTGACAACATAGGCGATGTTGGCGTCATGGACGGCCTGGTTGACGATATGGCCGTCGGTCTTGCTGGACGGAATGCCGTCCCAATCCGTCTTGGCGACCGCCGGGCAATTATCCTTGGCCGGAGCCTCGACACCCGCATCGACGAAAGGCGTGCGCGGGGTCCAGATTTCGAGGAAGCCGGAGAGAAGATGAACGGCGGCGTTGGTGTCCACCGTCGAGAAGCAGGCGTCACCACGTTTGTTGGTGTTTCCGGCCTGCGCATAAGGCGCTTTCGCCGCCGTCGCCTGCTCGGCGCTGGCAAGCGATGGCACGATGGAAAGAAGGCAGACGAGGGCGGTGCTCAGGCGGCAAAGGCTTAAAACAGACATGGTGATACCCGAAATGATTGAACGAACGCCGGGAGAGTTAGAGCTCTCATGTGACAGATCAATTGCAAAAATATTGCCATTCTGTGAACCTGTCGGTGCCCGCCTCTTGCCTTTCCCAACCATCCCGCCAAAACTGCCGGAGAGACGATGAGCCCAACCGGAATGCCGGAAAGGAAGACATGGCAGCGCGCCAACGCATCATTCCGGTGAGACGCGAATACAATCGCTGGGTCGCCAACCAGACGCTGGAAGATTACGCGTTGCGCTTCACCGCAAAGAGCGCTCGCCATTTCTCCTCGCAGCGGATCTCGCAGACGGCGATCGGCGCGATCTCCTTTCTGGCGCTGGAGGCGATCGGCGGCGCGATCACTCTTTCCTACGGCACGACCAACGCCTTTTACGCCATTATCGTCGCCTCGGTCGCCATGCTGGCGATCGGCCTGCCGATCAGCCGCTACGCCATCCGTCACGGCGTCGACATCGATCTTCTGACGCGTGGCGCGGGCTTCGGCTATATCGGCTCGACTATCACCTCGCTGATCTATGCGAGCTTCACCTTCATGCTGTTTGCGATCGAGGCATCGATCATGTCCGGCGCGCTGGAGCTCACCCTCGGCATCCCGCTCTGGATCGGCTACATCATCAGCGCCGTCATGGTAATCCCGCTGGTGACGCACGGCGTGCGGCTGATCAGCAAGTTCCAGTTGATGACCCAGCCCTTTTGGATCGTGCTGAATATCCTTCCCTTCATCTTCATCGCCTTGTTGGACTGGGAAAAATTCGATCTCTGGCGCGCCTTCGCAGGCATCCGCCATGCCTCCGGCCCGCCCGGCACCATCGCCGAATTCGATCTGGTGGAGTTCGGCGCTGCCTCCGCCGTCATCCTGGCGCTGATGTCGCAGATCGGCGAACAGGCCGACTTCCTACGCTTCCTGCCGCCGGACCCGCAGCGCAAGTGGCGCCACCGCCTGGCGATCTTTCTCGCCGGGCCCGGCTGGGTCATCATCGGCGCACCGAAGCTGCTTGCCGGTTCGTTTCTGGTCGTGCTGACCTTCACTTCGGGCGTCCCCCTCGATCGCGCCGCCGACCCGGCGCAGATGTATCTGACCGCCTTCGGCTACATGGTCCCCTGGCATAATGCCGCGCTGCTGCTGATGGCCGCCTTCGTCGTCGTCTCGCAACTGAAGATCAACGTGATGAACGCCTATGCCGGCTCGCTCGCCTGGTCGAACTTCTTCTCGCGGCTGACCCACAGCCATCCCGGCCGCGTCATCTGGCTGGTCTTCAACGTCGCAATCGCCCTGCTTCTGATGGAACTCGGCATCTACCGGCTGCTGGAGGAAACACTCGGCATCTTCTCGATCATCGCCATGGCCTGGCTCTGCACGATCTCCGCCGATCTCTTCATCAACAAGCCGCTGGGCCTTGCTCCCCCGGGTATCGAGTTCAAGCGCGCCCATCTCTACGACATCAACCCCGTCGGCCTCGGCGCCATGACGTTGTCGGCGGCCGTGTCGCTGATCGCTCATTTCGGCGCCTTCGGCGATATTGCCGCCTCGCTCGCGCCCTATATCACCCTCGTCGTCGCATTGATCGCCTCGCCTGTCATCGCCTGGGCGACCAAAGGCAAGTTCTATCTCGCTCGCAAGCCGCGCCACAGCTGGAAGAACCTGACGAGCATCACCTGCTCGGTCTGCGAACATCCCTTCGAACCGGAGGACATGGCCTGGTGTCCGGCCTATGCCGCGCCGATCTGCTCGCTCTGCTGTTCGCTCGACAGCCGTTGCCACGACATGTGCAAGCCGGCCGCCCGTTTCAACGCCCAAGTCGGCACCGTCGCCAAGGTGCTGCTGCCTCAGACCATCATCGAGAAGCTGACGACACGCCTCGGCCGCTACGGCATCGCCGTCGTGCTGGCATTGACCGCCATCGGCGCCATCCTGGCGATGATCGCCCATCAGGTCGCCGCCGCCTCGCCTGAAACGGGTGAGGTCGTCAACCGCACCATCCTCATCGTCTTCTTCGTCTTCTCGGTGATATCAGGCGTCGTCTGCTGGTTCTATGTGCTTGCCCATGACAGCCGCGTCGTCGCCGAAGAGGAATCCTCGCGCCAGAACACGCTGCTGCTCAAGGAAATCGCCGCCCACAAGAAAACCGACGCCGCCTTGCAGAACGCCAAGGAAACCGCCGAGGCCGCCAACCGGGCCAAGAGCCGCTATGTCGTCGGCTTGAGCCATGAATTGCGCACACCGTTGAACGCCGTGCTCGGCTACGCCCAGATCCTCGAGCGCGACGAAACGATCCCGACGCCGCGCCAGTCTTCGATCAAGGTCATCCGCCGCAGCGCCGAACATCTCTCCGGCCTGATCGACGGCCTGCTCGATATCTCGAAGATCGAGGCCGGCCGCCTGCAGGTTTACTCCAACGAGATCAACATCCAGGATTTCCTCGACCAGATCGTCGATATGTTCCGCCCGCAGGCCCAGGCGAAGGGGCTCGTCTTCATCCATGAGCGCTCGCCGGCCTTGCCGCAATTCGTCCGCACCGATGAGAAACGGCTGCGCCAGATCCTCGTCAACCTGCTCTCCAACGCCATCAAGTTCACCGACGAGGGTAGCGTTACCTTCGATGTCGGCTATCGCAGCCAGGTCGCGACTTTCACCGTCGCCGACACCGGGCGCGGCATCAGTGAGAAAGACCTGACCCGCATCTACGAGCCTTTCCAGCGTGGCGAGGCCGAAAGCGTGCGGCCAATGCCGGGGCTCGGCCTCGGCCTCACGATCACCCGGCTTCTGACCAACACGCTGGGTGGAGAGATCTCGGTTGCAAGCGTGAAGGACGAAGGCTCGACCTTCCGCATCCGGCTGATGCTGTCCGCCGTCATGCGCGCCGTGGCCGCCGCACCGCACGAAAAGCGCATTGTCAGCTATGACGGGCCGCGCCGCACGGTCGTTGTCGTCGACGATAACGAAGACCATCGCGAGATGATGCGCGAAATCCTGGCGCCGCTCGATTTCATCGTGCTGACGGCAGCGGGCGGCGGCGAATGCCTGACGCTGATCGAGGGCATTATGCCGGACCTCTTCCTTGTCGATATCCTGATGCCCGGCATGAACGGCTGGCAACTCGTCTCGCGTCTGCGTGAGGCCGGCCAGACGGCGCCAGTGCTGATGCTGTCGGCCAATATCGGTGACGCGGCTGTTCTCAGCGACAGCGACGACAGCCACAATGATGCAATCGGCAAGCCGGTCGACATCCGCCAACTCCGTGACAAGCTCGCCTTGCATCTTGGCCTGAAATGGATCTATGCCGATGCCGCGCCTGCCGTTCCCCTTAAGATCGAAGCGCCGATGCTGAGCCCCGGTGCTGCCCATGTGCAGGAACTGCTGCGGCTCGGCGAGATCGGCTATATCAGAGGCATCGAAGCCAAGCTTTCGGACCTTGCCAGGACGGAGGCAAATCAGCCATTCACCGATGAACTTCGCACCTATGTCGCCGCCTTCGATCTCGCCGGCTTCATGACCTTCCTGCACGACTTCGACGAAAAGGTGGAATCCATTGGCTGAGCCAGCCTCCCTCCCCCGTGACATCGTTCTGCTCGTCGACGACTCGGCCGAAGCACTCGGCTTTTTGACCGACGCACTCGAACAATCCGGCTTCTCCGTGCTGATCGCCACGTCGGGCACGGCGGCGCTTGGTATCGTCGAGCGCATCACGCCCGATCTCATCCTGCTGGACGCGGTGATGCCGAGCATGGACGGCTTCGAGACCTGCCGTCGGCTGAAGGCGAATGCCGCGGCGGCGCAGGTACCTGTCATCTTCATGACGGGCTTGACCGAGACCGAGCATGTTGTGCACGCGCTGGAATCCGGCGGCGTCGATTATCTCAGCAAGCCGATCAACATCGACGAACTGCGCGCCCGCATCCGTGTCCATTTGCGCAACGCTCGCTCGGCCCAAAGCGCCCGCATTGCGCTGGACGCAGCTGGCCGCCATCTGCTGGCAGTCAAGGGCGACGGCGCCATCCACTGGTCAACGCCGCAGGCGACACGGCTGGTCAATGCCGCCATGGGCAGCGACGACGGCATGGAAATCGTCGTCCGCCATATCGCTGGCTGGATGCGCGAGCGGGTCGCGGCGGTGCGCGACGGCATCATCTCGATCGCCCATGCCGGCCAGGCGGCGCTGCAGCTCGCCTTCCTGGGCGCAATCGGCCCTGACGAATATCTCTTCCGCCTCACTGCCGCCAATCAGCGCAGCGACGACGAGGTGCTGCGCCAGCGCTTTTCGCTTACCCAGCGCGAATCCGAAGTGTTGCTCTGGATCGCCAAGGGCAAGGCCAACCGCGACATCGGCGAAATATTGGGACTGTCGGCGCGGACGGTAAACAAGCACCTCGAACAGATTTACGTGAAGCTCGGCGTCGAGAACCGGGCCTCGGCCGCCGTGAAAGCCACGCATGTGCTGTACGAGATGTGAGACGGTGTTGGAGGCTGGAACAGCATGATTTTAGGCGTGTTCGGCCTAAAATCTGAATCCTGTTCTAAATTAAATGGTGAGAGCATGATGTCGCCTGAAAACCGCTCACACTTTTCGGCATCATGCTCTAGCCGCTAAACCACCCGGTCCGGCGCATCCCTGCCCTCGAAAAACGCCGTCACGTTGTCAACCACCTTCATGCCCATGGCGGTCCGCGTCTCTTCCGTAGCACTGCCGAGATGTGGCAATACCATGACGTTCTCCATCCGCCGCAGTGCCTCCGGCACATCAGGTTCCGCCTCGTAGACGTCAAGCCCGGCGCCGCGGATCTTGCCCGCCTTGAGCGCTGCAATCAGCGCCGCCTCATCCACCACGTCGCCACGCGCCGTATTGATGAGAAAGGCGCCCGGCTTCATCGCCGCAAGCCGCGTCGCATTCATCAGGTGTCGGTTCTTTGCTCCACCTGGGCAATGCAGCGAGACGAAATCGGCCACCGCCAGCACGGCCTCGATCGTCGGCAACTGCCGCGCGCCGTAACGCGCCGCCTCCGCCGGATCGATCGGTGAACGGTTGAAGAACACCACATCCATGCCGAAGCCGAAATGGCAGCGTTGCGCGAAGGCCTTGCCGATTCGGCCGAAACCGATGATGCCGACCGTCTTCCCGGTCACCTTGGTGCCGACCATATGCGTCGGGCACCAGCCCTTCCATTCACCAGCGCGTACCTGCCGCTCGCCCTCGCCGCCGCGCCGGGCAACCGAGAGCAGCAGCAGCATGGCGATATCGGCCGTGCAGTCGGTCAGCACACCCGGCGTGTTCGTCACCGCAATGCCTCTCTCCTTGGCAACTGATATATCGATGTGATTGTAGCCGACGCCGAAATTGCCGAGGATCTTGGTGACGACAGGGGCGCCGTCGAAGACGGCGGCCGGCAACCGATCGGAAACCGTCGGCAATACGGCATCATAGGTCGAGAGCGCCAGCCGCATCTCGCTTTCGCCGAGCGGAATATCGTCACGATTGAACGTCGCATCGAAACGTTCGGCAAGGACAGTTTCCACCGTGGCTGGCCAGCGCCGGGTGACGAGAATGCGGGGTTTGGACATGGACGGTTCCGCTCAATGCTTCAAAACGATGCCAAGAGTTAGACCAGCCAGGCGAAAATTGAAACGTCCGCAAAAAGAAAGAAGCCCGGTCGGAGAACCGGGCTTCGATAATCTTATCCCATAAAAGGGAGCGAGGCTTACATGCCCTGCGGGAAGTAGCTGTACTTGCCGTCCGGACCCTTCTTCCATTCGTACATGATGTAGCCAGGGATCTTCGGGTCGCCCTTTTCGTCGAACGAAATGTCGCCGAGAACGGTCGGGAACGGGCCCTTTTCCTTCATGGCCTTGGCAACGGCCTCAGGATCCAGCGAACCGGCAGCCTTGGCGGCCCCGGCGATCGTCTGCATCGCAGCGTAGGAATAGAGCGTGTAGGCTTCCGGATTGAAACCAGCGGCCTTGAACTTTTCGACGAGTTCCTTGTTCGCAGGGTTCGCAGTCGGATCGGGGCCGAAGGTGTTCAGCGTACCGGCGACGGCGTCGCCAGCAATCGAGGCCAGTTCGTTCGAAACGATACCGTCGCCCGAAACCAGCGTCGCCTTCAGACCCTGGTCAGCCGCCTGGCGGATGATGAGACCAGCTTCGGTGTGCAGACCACCCCAATAGATGATCGAGACGCCGGCTTCCTTCATCTTGGCGATGAGGGCCGAGAAATCCTTGTCGCCGACGTTGATGCCTTCGTATATGACTTCCGTGACGCCGGCGGCGTTCATAGCCTTCTTGGTTTCGTCGGCAAGGCCCTGACCGTAGGGGGTCTTGTCGTGAACGACGGCGATCTTGGCGTCCTTGAAGTGATCGGCAAGATACTTGCCGGCGATGGCACCCTGCTGGTCGTCACGGCCGCAGGTGCGGAACGTGTTCCAGAGGCCCCGTTCCGTGAAGGTCGGGTTCGTCGCGGCCGGGGTGATTTCGAGGATGCCGTTTTCGGCATAGACTTCCGAAGCCGGGATCGAAACGCCCGAGTTGAAGTGGCCGATGACGAACTTGACGCCGTCAGCAGCGAACTTGTTGGCGACCGAGATGCCCTGCTTCGGGTCGGAGACGTCGTCGCCGAGTTCGATCTTGATCTGTTCGCCGTTGATGCCGCCAGCCGCGTTGATGTCGGCGACCGCCTGCTCCGCACCCTTCTGGAGCTGAGCGCCGAACGCAGCGTTCGGGCCAGTCAGCGGACCAGCGACAGCGATGAGAACGTCGGCCCACGCGTTGCCGCTGAAGGCGACCATCGCCGTCAGAGCCACTGCCGACAGAAGAGACTTTTTCATATTATTACTCCCAATTTTTGGGCGGGTTCCGGTCCAAGGCCCAGCGCACTACCCACCATTGACTGCGCCAGGAAAGCTGTTCCACTCGGAAGGCAATTCATGCCTAGTTTCAACGGACTGTCAATGTTTGTCCTTCCACGAAAACGCGGAAGTTTTTTCGTACAGCCAGTAATAGTTGTTAACCATCTGATTGGTGCGGCGGTAGCGGAAGCCGGCCGTAGAGAACACCAGCAGCGTCACGAAGTCGAGGATATAGTAGAAGGCGCTGAGCATCGGGCCATTGAACAGGGCATGATGCAGGAACTGCATCGCCCAGGCGAGCAGGAATGTATAGACGATGACCAACGGATAGTCGGCCCAGCCTTCGGCAACCGCTTTGCCGGCGCGCCATGCCGTCCAGAAGCCTAAGAGCAAGACGATGACACGGATCGCCACAAGGGAGCCGGCATCCGCTTCGAAGAAAAGTCCCTGCATGTCAAACTCTCCTTTCGACCTAGTGTCTTCCGCCTTCGAGATAGGCGGCGCGGACCTCGGGATTGGCAAGAAGCTCCTTGCCGGAGCCGCTCATCGTCACCTTGCCGTTCACCATCACGTAGGCGCGGTGAGAAAGCCTGAGGGCGGCGAACGCGTTCTGCTCGACGAGGAAAACGGTCAGCCCCTCCGCCTCGTTGAGCTTCTTGATCGCCTCGAAGATGCCCTTGACGATCAGCGGCGCAAGACCGAGCGAGGGTTCATCGAGAAGCAGCAGCTTCGGGCGCGCCATCAGCGCGCGGCCGATCGACAGCATCTGTTGCTCACCACCCGAAAGTGTTCCGCCCCGCTGGGCGTGACGTTCCTTAAGCCGCGGGAAGAGCGTAAAGATCTTCTCGACGTCTTCGGCGAAGTGTTTCAGACTATCGAGGCCGGCGCCCATCTGAAGATTTTCCAGAACCGTCATGCGCGGGAAGATGCGGCGGCCTTCCGGCGACTGTGCAATGCGTAGACGGGCGATTTCATGCGTCGGCATGCGGGTGATGTCGCGGCCCTCGAAGACCACCGAACCGATGCGGGCCTGCGGGCTGCCGCAGATCGTCATCATCAGTGTCGACTTGCCGGCGCCATTGGCGCCGATCAGGCTGACGATCTCGCCCTTGTTGACGTGGACATCGACGCCGGCCAGCGCCCGGATATTGCCGTAATAGGTTTCGACGCTATTCACCTGAAGGAGCGGTTGACCCGTCATTACTTCATCGCCCATCAGTTTGCGCCTCCTTCGAGCTGCTCGACGGCTGCGATCACCTCTTCCACTTCTTCATCCTCGACGCCAAGATAGGCCGCGATGACCCTCGGATCGTTCTTCACGTGATCCGGCGTGCCATCGGAAATCTTCTGACCGTATTCGAGGACGACGACGTGGTCGGAGATTTCCATGACCACCGACATGTCGTGCTCGATCAGCAGGATCGACGTTCCTGTTTCGGCGCGAATGCTCTTCAGCAGCGCGTTGAGCGTTGCCGATTCCCGTGGGTTGAGGCCGGCAGCCGGCTCGTCCAGGCAAAGCAGCTCCGGACCGGTACACATGGCGCGGGCAATTTCGAGACGCCGCTGGGCGCCATAGGGCAGGTCGCCGGCCGGGTCGTCGGCGCGGTCGATCAGGTCGGCCTTCTCGAGCCAAAAACGGGCGAGCTCGATTGCAGCGGCCGCTTCCCGCCTATAGGGGCCGACACCGATAAGGCCGAGGATCGTATAACCCGATGCCTTCATCAGCTTGTTGTGCTGGGCAACCAGCAGGTTTTCGAGAACGGTCAGGCCGGAGAACAGCCGGATGTTCTGGAAGGTGCGTGCGACCTTGGCTTCCCTGGTGATGCGAAAGTCCGGCAGACGCTCGAGCAGATATTGCTTGCCGCTCTTCTGGTTGAACGTGATCATGCCCATCGTCGGCTTGTAGAAGCCGGTGATGCAGTTGAAGACAGTGGTCTTGCCGGCGCCGTTCGGCCCGATCAGCGCGGTGATATCGCCGCGCTTGGCTTCGAAGGAGAAGTCGTTGATGGCCATCAGGCCGCCGAACTTCATCGACAGGTGCTCGACCTTGAGAAGAGTGTCGTCAGACATCGTATTCTTTACAGGGCTCATCAACCATGGCCCTCCTTGATGAAGCTTCCGGATATCGCCTTGCGCGCTCTGAGGAAGGCTGTCGGCTCACGCGAGCCGACGAAGCCGCGCGGCTTGAACAGCATGACGACGACCATGGCGAGGCCGAAGATCAACATGCGGTAGAGTTCGGGCGTAAAATCGGGTCCGAAGATCAGTTTTAGGAAGCCCATGCTGCGCAACAACTCGGTGCCGCCGACCATGACGATGGCGGCGATCGCGATGCCGGTCAGCGAGCCCATGCCGCCGAGAACGACGATGGCCAGAATGACGGCCGATTCCAGGAAGACGAAGGATTCCGGCGAAACGAAGCCCTGGCGGGCGGCGAAGAACGAGCCGGCGAAACCGGCAAACATCGCGCCCGTCGCAAAGGCAGTGAGCTTAGTCGTCACCGTATTGATGCCGAGGGAACGGCAGGCGATCTCGTCTTCGCGCAAGGCTTCCCAGGCGCGTCCGATCGGCATGCGGCGCAGGCGGATGGTGACATAGGCCGTCAGCATGCAGAGCGCCAGGATCAGGTAAAAGAGGAAGATCTTGTAATAGGCCGAAGAGATCGGCAGGTGAAAGAGCTTGGCAAAGCCGCCGGCCGTCGCATCGAAGGGAATGCCGAAGAGTGTTGCCTTCGGGATGCTCGAGATACCGAAGGTGCCCTTCGTCACTTGAGTCCAGTTGATGAGGACGAGACGAATGATTTCACCGAAGGCAAGCGTCACGATGGCGAGGTAATCGCCGCGTAGGCGCAGCACCGGGAAGCCGAGAATGACGCCCCAGAGTGCCGCGAACATGCCCGAAAGCGGCAATAGCATCCAGAAGGACAGGCCGAAATAGGTCGAAAGCAGCGCGTAGGAATAAGCGCCGACGGCATAGAAGGCGACATAGCCGAGGTCGAGCAGGCCGGCGAGGCCGACGACGATGTTCAGCCCCCAGGCCAGCATCACATAGATCAAGATCTGGATGCCGAAATTGTCGACATATGTCAGCGAGCCCTGAGGGCCTTTGATCGCCACCACCACCATAGGATAAAGCAGCAGCGCGATCAGCGCGATCTTCAGGAAATGCCGGTGGAAGAAGCTCTTCTCGGTTGAGATGTCGAGTTCGCCGTGTCTCGCCTTTGCCAGCTTGCGGCTGTCGAGATGCGGCCGCAGGAAAACCACCGTGGCGAAGCGGCCGATGGCGGCGATCGCGACGAAGATCGCAAGCAGGCCCCAGCGCTGGACAATGATCAGTTCGTTGCTGATGTTCTGGTCGGTCTTGAGGCCGACATAGAGAACGAACATGCCGAACGACAGGACTGCGGCGAAAAGAGCTTCGGTAAGGCCTTTGCGGACAAGTCCGGCATCGGGCTTGCCTGCAGAATTTTCGATTTTTGCCATGACGTTATACCTTCTCGACTTCCGGCCGCCCGAGGATGCCGGTCGGCTTGAAGATCAACACGAAAGCCAGGATCGCAAAGGTCGCGACGTCCTTGTAGGCGATGGTGAAGTATGCCGACCACAGCGACTCGATAAGACCGATAAGTAGGCCGCCGAAGACGGCGCCGGGTAACGAACCGATACCGCCGAGAACGGCTGCCGTGAAGGCCTTCACACCAGGCGTGAAGCCGTCGTTAAACGAGGCGACGCCATAATACATCAGGTACATCGTGCCGGCGACGGCTGCGAGTGCCGCACCCATAACGAAAGTGATCGAGATCGTCTGGTCGACGTTGACGCCGAGCAGCGCCGCCATCTTGCGATCCTGCTCAGTGGCGCGCTGGGCACGGCCGAGTGCGGTACGATTGACGATGTACCAGAAGATCGTCAGCAGCACCGCCGTGATCACGATGATGATGATCTGTTTCAGCGACACCGAGATGTTGCCGAACTGGTAGACCGAGCTCACCATCGGCGGAATCGGCTTGTTGCGCGGACCCTGTGTCACCTGGATGAAGTTGGACAGCGTGATCGACATGCCGATCGCGGTAATCAGCGGCGCCAGGCGGAAGGAACCGCGCAGGGGACGGTATGCGACGCGCTCGATCGTCCAATTCCATAAACTCGTCATCAACATCGCGACGACAAGCATCGCCAACAGCAGAACTGCCACCGGGAGACCTGCGAAGATGGATGTGAGGACGAGGAAGACGATAAGAGCGGCGAAACCACCAAGCATGAAGATGTCGCCATGGGCGAAATTGATCATGCCGATAATGCCGTAAACCATCGTATAGCCAATAGCCACAAGGCCATAGATGGATCCGAGCGTCAGCCCGTTTAAGAGCTGCTGGACGAAATACTCCATATGTCGTTTTCCCCTGGATGCGAGCGAAACACGCTGCATCTCTTTTTGGTTCTTCAGTTCTCCGTTTCAGAGAACCTCATAGGCCGAATGCATAGCGGTTTCGTTGGAAATGTGAAGACAAAAAGGATTTACTCCGACAGATTCTTGTCAGAACAGGCCTAAATGGCGCGTTTTGAACCAAAATCCACAGAAAAACGGCAGAGCAGGGCCTATTTTTAGCCAGAAACTGCCACTGGATTAACCATCCGGAGATATCGCCGTCGATTTCTTGCTCCGCTTGCCGCGTAAGCTATTCCACAGAATTGGAAGATGGAGCAAATTCAGACCCCAAGGCAGCCTCTTTGACGAATGTCATTTCACGAGCGATGCCTGATCTTCGTCTGACAAGGCTGAAAACTTATGGTAGCATCATCTGGCTGTGCATTGAGGGATGCGGAGCACGACGGGGAACACCATATAAACTTGAGTATCTGGTTGTGACAGGGGGTTTGCGGACGAGCGACAATGGGTGCTCGCCGCGTGGCGAACGGCAAAAGGACAATGCTGAGGACATTTGAAAAGGCGGCGCTCGAAGCCGGCAGGGCCATCATCACGATCCTGCGCGAAGGCTTCCCCGTCGCTATGAAGGCGGATGCAAGTCCGGTCACGGTCGCCGATGAGGAAGCCGAACGCATCATCCTCGCTCATCTCGCCAGAGATTATCCCGAAATACCCGTCGTGGCGGAAGAATCGGTTGCCGCCGGCAAGGTGCCCGACATTGCCGGCCGTGGCTTCTTCCTGGTCGACCCTCTCGACGGCACGCGCGAGTTCGTCGACGGGCGGCAGGAATTCACCGTCAACATCGCCTATATCGAGAACGGCGCCCCGGTGGCGGGCATTGTCTACGCGCCAGCGCTCGGGCTTGCCTTTTCGGGAGAACGCGGCCACGCTGAAAAGCTCGTCGTCACGGACGATTTCGCAGTTGGCGCTCGCACCACAATCACTGTGCGCGAACAGCCCGCCGACAGGTTGGCGCTTGCAAGCCTTCGCCACAACAGCCCCGAGACCGGAAGCTTTCTCGCCGACCACGCGATCTTCAAATGCACCAATATCGGCTCCTCGCTGAAATTCTGCCTGCTGGCCGAAGGAAAGGCCGACGTCTATCCGCGCTTTACCCGCACGATGGAATGGGACACCGCGGCCGGCGATGCGGTGCTGCGCGCCGCCGGCGGTTCGACGGTGACGCTGGACGGAATGCCGCTGACCTACGGCAAGACGGGAAAGGCGGCCGATTTCGACTTCGCCAACCCGAACTTCATCTCCTGGGGCGGCAGGAAACGCATCCTCGAACCGGCGTGACCATCCTCAGGATCGCTGAAGACCGGCAAGCGGCGCGATTCTCTGCATCGTAACCATGAGCTCAGACCTGTCGCGACAATCCGCGACCGGCCTCCGGCGTGCGCGCCTCAACTGAGCAAGCGTTCCTCCTTAAAGCGCGTCCACGATTCCCTTTCCAGCTGTGAAGTGATTCGCGTTATCGGCCCTCATTGAGCGATTCGGCGGTGAATCCGTTGCCCTGCATCTTTTCAAGACGCCGCGCGCCAACAATCCTGCCTTGGTTTTGTCACATTTCAGCACGCCTTCGACAGTGCTCGATATCTTCATCCGAAAAATTTCGCCGCGTGTTCCGTTAAGAAATATGCTTAAGAGACCCGGTGAACGTGTCGAAACAGCACGTCGCCAACCCCCGGTGAACCCCTGCCAAAGGCCTAAAAACTTTGACAAAATTCCAATTATTAACGAAATATCATGAGCTTGCCTCAACTTAACGCAAGTGCGAAAGATTTGTTGCGATGCGATATTTCTCTGGACACCATTACACAATTGTCGCATTTTTCCGTTTTAGTAGGGTTACTAAGACCTGAGTGCAGCCCTGGTGACAGGGTTAACCATTGATCGCCTATTGCCGCCGCGCCCCCTCGAAGACAACAGAGTACGATCCTTGAGCATCACGGAACTAAACAACAGCATTTCGACAGAGTCCTTCCGGCCGAGCCGCCGCCAGCAGCCGAGCCTGAAGATCCAGACCCCTGTTATCCATAGCGATGCGCCGCAGGCGCCGTTGGTGGATCTCGTCCTGAAGCGGGCGTTCGACATTTTTTCGTCGTTGAGCGCCCTCCTCGTCCTCGCCCCCTTCCTTCTGTTCGTCGCCCTGCTGATCAAGCTTGACAGCCCGGGACCAGTGCTTTTCAAGCAGACCCGCTGGGGCAAGAACTGCAAGGCCATCAAGGTCTACAAGTTCCGTTCCATGCGCACCGACCTTTGCGACGTCTCCGGCGTTGCCCAGACGGTCAAGGACGACCCGCGCGTCACCCGCATCGGTGCCATTCTGCGCCGGACGAATGTCGATGAATTGCCGCAGCTGCTGAATGTGCTGCTGGGCCATATGTCGGTCGTCGGCCCGCGTTGCCATGCAATCGGCATGCGCGCCGGCGGCGTGCTCTACGAAGAGCTCGTACCGGAATACCATCAGCGCCATGCGATGCGTCCAGGCATGACCGGTCTTGCCCAGATGCGTGGCCTGCGCGGCCCGACCGATCGTCCGGCCAAGGCGCGCGCCCGCATTGCCAGCGATCTCTACTACGTCGGGAATTTCTCGATCTGGATGGACATCCGCATCATTGTCGGAACCGTCGTGTCGGAGCTGACCGGCGGTAAAGGCTTCTAAGCTTTAAGCTTTGTGAGAAGGGGCCGGCTGCCTTATGCATGTCGCCCACAAATGTGCAGCGGTTTTGGGAAACCGACATGTATGAGACAAAGACCTAACGCGCGATGTAACGCGCTTTAGAGCAGCCGGTACCGGAATGCTCTGGCGACCGCCTGCATGCGATTGACCGAATCGTGCTTGCGCATCGCGCTCTTCAGATAACCTGCCACCGTATGCGACGAGAGATCGAGAACGATCGCGATCTCGTCGCTGCTCTTGCCGGCCGCCGACTACAGCGCCGCGCGTCTTTTTAGACGCGCAAAGGACGCTGTAGCACTTTGAATTGCTGGCTGATTCCTTAAATCGATTCCCATTAAAGGAATCAGCCAGCGTCGCAAGCATTCGATTTCGCGCCGGGTAAGCGCCTCCGACGGACCGTCTTCCCCGCTGCCATTGCGCGAAACTTTGTCCAGAAGCTCCATGCAGCCGTAGAGCAGCGCCATAGCCTGCTCCCGTGTGGGCATAGGACGGCCGCCTGAGAAGACGAAGATGTATTATTTCAGGTCAGCGTCGTGTAGCGCGAAGGCGAAGGTATTCTTCAGCCCTTGCATCTGAAAGAGCGTGTTGAGTTTGCGGTTTTCCTGATTGGCGGCGCTGCCCGCAAACGCCCCCTCCTCGCAGAAGATCGGCACGATCGCGCTTCATCGCAGTCACCAGTCTGCCGCAATAGAAGAGATCGGCGGCCTCGTAAAAGCCGACAAGGCTTTGCGGCCATTTGCTGATCAGCCGGTTTTCGGTGAAAGCGGTACCGTCGCCCGCGGGAAAGCCGAGAGCAGATAGAAATCGAAGCCCGCAAGCTTCGCCATCTCGCCGAGCCGATCGTTGCCATCATTGAACGAAACCCCGGCGCCATCGGCCTGCGAAGGCGAAAATACAGCATCCTCAGCGCAGTCGTCGACTGCGCGCTCAGGTCTTTTCATCTTCGTAATCCTCATATAGCCAGCTTCGGCTCGGCCTCGCTGCCGGCGGCGAGAAGCTCGCGCCGGAGCATCAGCAAAGATGGCTTCTGCCTCGCATCCCGAGGACACGAAGCATCAAAAAGCGACTGGACTGATACAGCGGGAAGAACGGAGACGAAGTCTTGCGCTCATTCTTATGTTGCAGCGCTGATAAGATCATCCCGGGAAAACAGCTAATATTTATCCACATGGCTCCCATGCAGGCGCCACAAATTCCCGTAGCGGCAAGCGGCCGCTCCAAATCGCCGGCCAGGGCCGGGCGTCTAAATTTGTTATCAAAGTCTTACGATGGGTTTAGGCAATTTTTAAATGTGGCAGGCTAGAGTGGGGCTCGTGGTCTTGCGTTGTGTAGAGAGTCCAATGACCGAAATGATACGTCCCCGAGTGAAATATGTCATCGGCCCCGATGGCAGCCCCCTGACGATTGCGGATCTTCCGCCGCCCAATACGCGGCGCTGGGTGATTCGCCGGAAGGCAGAGGTTGTCGCGGCTGTTCGCGGTGGCTTGTTGAGCTTGGAAGAGGCCTGCGAGCGTTATACGCTCACGGTCGAAGAATTCCTCTCCTGGCAGTCGTCGATCAACAGTCACGGTCTCGCCGGCCTGCGCACCACGCGCATTCAGCAATATCGTCACTGATCACGCGCCAGCATCGACGACATCTATTTCGGGCCGGACGCATCTCCCATGAGGGAATGAAGAAGGCCCGAAATCATTGACGAGGCCGCGTAGCACCAGAGGCCGGGCTGCGTGAAGGCGTCGGCCAGCCCAGTCGTCTTCGCCGCCGCAATGACGATCGCAACCAGCAGCACGTCCATCATCGACCACTTGGACAGATGCGGTACGACGCGACGATAGAACAGGCTGCCGACCCCGCTGCCGGCGGCCGGCGCTTCTGCGGCGATCCCCATCGCCTCAGCTGTGATGCCGATCATCTTCAGAAGCGGGAGCAGGATCGAAACCAACGCGACGATCGCCGCCAGCAGCCCATCCCCGCCTTGCCAAAGCGAGACGATGATTTCGATGAGCGACGGCGTGTCGTCGAAGAAATATAGAGTCTCGAAACGGACCAGCGGTAAGACGAGGCCGAGCGCCAGGAAGAACGGCGCGGCCACGAGAAGCACGGGGCGAATCATCGAAAGCGCCTTCATTGCCGCGAACCTCGTATCGACCCTATATTTTGCATGAACACTCCGTCTCCTGCCTCTATTGCCTCCACGGCTTGGCATGACCGCGCCGCCATGTCACGGTCCGCCAAGACAAATCCGTTACGAGGAAAGACAATGGACATTCGAAACGAGGAAGGCGCCTCCGGCGGCCGTTATGCGGCCGAGGTCGAAGGACACGAGGCGGAGATGACCTATTCACGCACATCGCCGAAGCTCGTCATCATCGATCACACGGGCGTTCCCGATGCGCTGCGCGGCAAGGGTGTCGGCCAGGCGTTGGCGCTCCATGCTGTGGAAGCAGCCCGCACCGGTGGCTGGAAGATCATCCCGCTTTGCCCCTTCTTCAAGGCGCAGGCGCAACGCCATCCGGAATGGAAAGACGTCGTGAACTAGATGCGTAAAAACAAGGACCTAAAGCGCAAGGAGCGAATCTGAAAGATCGCAACGCGCTTTAGTCCATTGGCCCGAAAATCGGTATCGATTTTCGGAAAAGCACGATGCGAGATTGAAAGAGTTAGAGCGTCCTTTTGCGTGTCCGGAAGGGCCCGCGGCGCTCTAATGCGCGGGCTCAAAGACACGCAGCGGTTTTGGGACACGCGCAAAAAATGCAATCGCATCGTGTGAATCACGCTCGATGTGACCCGCTTTGGACCTAGCGTCTTCCATCGCTCGCGGCGTGACAACCTCGATTTCGGCGAGAGCCGCCCCAAGGCGCAAACACCAAAAGCCATGTATGACGGACAGCGCGCCCATCATACATGGCTTCTCAGTGGCGATGCCAGAGCGCCGAAGCCGGCGCCCGCCGTTTCTCTTACGCCCTTGCGCGGGCGGCGCCGTCACGCTCTTCCAGCGCTGTGGCCCTTGCATATTCCGCCTGCATCTCCTCGAGCGCCATTTCCAGCGTCTCTTCCTGCATCTTCAGTTCCTTGATCGAAACCTGCAGGTTGTCAGCCCGCTGACGCGCGGCCTTGGCGAAGGTCGGATAAGCAAAGTGATTCGGGTCTGATATACCGGACTTCTTTTCCTCGACGACGATCTGGCTCTCCAGATCCTTCGTCATCCGTTCGAATTCGGACATCATCATCTGCAACTGCTGCAACTGACGTCGTTTTTCATTCACCTGAAATTCCTTCAGGCGAACGAGACTTTCTCGCGACTTCATACGCATTACTCCCGTGATGCGAGACCCCGGCTCAACTTGAAACCGCCCTGCGCGCCGCTTTGACACGGTTTGCTAAAAAATTTCCTGCGATATTAACAAATACCTACCGCTGGTAACCTTTCGTTTACGGGCATCGTTAATGATAGGCCCGATGATTTAAGGGTCGGTAAATGCCGCGGCATGAAATTCGAACCTTTTCATTGGCGAGTCGGATGAATCACTTAGCGCTGTTTCCTAATGTTAAAGTAGAGGGACGCCTTTTTGAGATTCCTATTGGAAAACAGAGAAATGGAAAAATTGTTTAATAAATTCGATACTCCTTGCCAGAGTGAATTAGAATTTGTTAACCATTTCGTGGCAGCTTTCAAATCACGTAGCGTGTTCGGTATCGTGTAGGGGGCCAGACCACCTTTCGGCGGCGGTAAAGGGGATAATTATGCGGGTACTTCTAATCGAGGATGACAGCGCGACGGCGCAGAGCATCGAGTTGATGCTGAAATCAGAGAGTTTCAATGTTTATACCACCGATCTCGGTGAAGAAGGCGTCGATCTGGGCAAGCTGTATGATTATGACATCATCCTTCTCGATCTGAACCTGCCCGACATGTCCGGATATGAGGTGCTTCGCACTCTCCGACTGTCCAAGGTCAAGACACCGATCCTCATTCTGTCGGGCATGGCCGGCATCGAAGACAAGGTTCGTGGCCTCGGCTTCGGCGCCGACGACTACATGACCAAGCCGTTCCACAAGGACGAGCTCGTCGCCCGTATCCACGCCATCGTCCGCCGCTCCAAGGGCCATGCCCAGTCGGTCATCATGACCGGCGAGTTGATCGTCAACCTCGATGCCAAGACTGTGGAAGTCGGCGGCCAGCGCGTCCATCTGACGGGCAAGGAATATCAGATGCTGGAGCTGCTTTCGCTCCGCAAGGGCACCACCCTCACCAAGGAAATGTTCTTGAACCACCTCTACGGCGGCATGGACGAGCCGGAACTGAAGATCATCGACGTCTTCATCTGCAAGCTCCGCAAAAAGCTCGCCAATGCTGCCGGCGGTGCCAACTACATCGAGACCGTCTGGGGCCGCGGTTACGTTCTTCGCGAGCCGGATGGTGCCGAATACGCCGAAACCGCCTGATATTTTTCCGATCCCCTTATCGGACAAACGAAGATCCCGCCTTTTCGGCGGGATTTTTCGTTTCTGCTTACGATGGGCGAGACTCACCTGATGTAGAGGATCTTAGGCTGGATCAGCCTGAAGTGCCCTGTATCTCGATGAAGAAAATAGAACTTGGCAGCCGTCGAACGTGCTTGCACTTTCGGCGTCATGCTCCAGGGACGCCGACATCGGCGGGGAAAGAGGCCGCGCCGGTCAGGCGGCGATCGCGCGGTTTCCGAAAACGGCGGTCAGGATCTTGCGATCGAACGGCTTCAGCAGAAAGTCGGTGGCACCGGCCCGTTTGCCTGCCATCAGCTTCTTCAGATCCGCCTCGACGACGCAGTAATAGATCTTGACCTCTTTGCCGCCCTCCATGGCGCGGATGGCGGCGATGAGGTCAAGCGCACCTTCCATGCCGGAATCGACGATCAGATATTCCGGCAGCTCCGCCTGGCAGCGCTGCAGCGCCTCGCCGGCGTTGGAAGCTTCGCTGACGAGAAAGTCGAGTTCGGAGAGAATGCGCTTGCCGACCTTGCGGACGATGTCCGAATTATCGGTGATCATGAACCTTTGCATGGCCGCTCCTTTGCCCCCGCATTCGTCGTAGCAAGAGGCCTCTTACAACCCTGGAGAATAGGTCCATCAGGCTAAGGAATCGTTACCGGACGAGCCCAGGCACGCGTCCGCGCTCCGAAATCAGGCTGCCGCGGCCACCGCCGTGAACACCAGTTCGTCGGCACTGGCGCTGTGCTCAAGCGTCATCCCGCACTCCTGCGCCAGAAGCACGGTGTAATAGGGCTGGATCGAATGGGCGTCGATCGCCTCCTCGATGGTGCCGGTCGATATCTCGACGAATTTCGGCGGCAAGCGCATCAGTTTGCCTTTGGCCGTGAGCCTGAACCTGGCATCGAACTCGGGATTTTCGAGCGTTACCTCGAGCACGCCGCCGCGCGGAATGGCGGAATAGGCAACGAGGAAGAGGTTGAGCAGCAGCTTGACACGGTTCTTGGCGACGATGGCGCGCGGTCCGTTCCAGATCACTTCGGTCTTCTTCTCGGCGACGGCGAAATCCTTGGCAGCGCGTTCGGCTTCGCCGGTGTCGATCGAGGCTCCGACGGAACCCGATGCGCCGAAGGCCAGGCGTGCAAACTTCAAGCGGACGGAAGCGTTGAGCGCGCTGGTGCGGATCAGGTCCATCGCATCGGAATCGGCGCCGCCTTCATCCAGGAGTTCCAGGCCGTTGTTGATTGCGCCGACGGGCGAGATAACATCGTGGCAAACGCGGCTGCAAAGAAGCGCGGCCAGATCCGGGCCAGACAGAGTAAGATTTGGGTTCTTGGACATCATCGTCTCCTGAGGGGCGGCAATTTCATCGCGCCCGGAATATGCTTCATCAAAATTGCGCGAAGTTTGCGATCGTACTCGGCGCCATAATGACACCATATTTGGTAAACCGATTGTTAAGATCATCGGGGCAAAATGCACCAATCGCCGCGAGCGGTTGCCCGCTCCAAGCCAAACGACGAACGGATGACACCATGCGCCTTCGATTTCCGCACCGATTCATCGGCTTCTTCAGGTTGCTTTCGGCCCTCGTCTTCTCCTCGCTGATGGTTGCCGGGCCGGCCACCGCCCAGGACAACGGCCAGTACACGATTCAGGAAATCGTCGACGCCGGCCACTCCTTCTTCGGTTCCGCCAGCGGCGGACTTGCCAAGGTCGTCGAGAGTGCGTTCCAGAAATACGGCCTGCCAAACGGATATATCCTCGGACAGGAAGGCGGCGGCGCCTTCATCGCCGGTCTTACCTATGGCGAAGGCCAGCTGAACACCAAGAACGCTGGTGAACATAATCTCTACTGGCAGGGACCTTCGCTCGGTCTCGATTACGGTGGCCAGGGCTCGCGCGTGATGATGCTGGTCTACGACCTGCCCTCCGTCAACGGCATCTATGCGCGCTTCGGCGGCGTCAGCGGCTCGGCCTATGTGATCGCCGGCTTCGGTATGACCTTGCTCAAGAACAACGACGTGCTGGTCGTGCCGATCCGCACCGGCGTCGGCGCCCGCCTGGGCATCAATGTCGGCTATCTCAAGATCACCCAGGCGCCGACCTGGAACCCTTTCTGAGGCCGCAAAGCCACCGGAATCTGCCGCCGCTCACACCGGCGGCCTTGCCATGCGTGTCATGCGTGCTTAATTATCGCGGCTGACGCCGTATCAACCTTCTTACCGATGGCCGCGCCGTGATCGAATATGCTCTTTTGTTCGGATTGGGCTTCCTGACCGCGGCCTTCCTTGTCTTTTTGGTCTCGCCCGCCGTTCACCGCCGCATTGTCTGGTATACCGAGAACCGGCTGAAAGCGACGATGCCGCTGAGCCCTCAGGAGGTTCGCGCCCAGAAGGATATGGTGCGTGCGCTCTACGCCGCCGAAAATGCCCGCACGGCCCAGGATCTTCTGCGTGAGCGCGAGAAATCCCTGTCGCTCCAGCTTCGTCATGACGCACTCGCCGTCGATGCCGGCAGGCTTGCCGCCGAGATCGGCGAATTGCAGACCCAGATCGGCGAGATGCATGTCGAGGCCGCCGACCAGCGCTCGCATCTGCGCAAGGACGAGAACTATATCAGCCAGTTGAAGACCAACCTGCATATTGCCGAGCAGTCCGCTGCCAGCAAGGAGAGCGAACTGGCGACGATGCGGACGCGGCTGAGCAAACTCGGTGAACAGGTCGATGGGCTGAGGATCGACCTGGCTGCGCGCGAAACCGAGGCAGAGAGCCTGAAATTCCGCGTCAACGCGCTGCGTGATGAACGCGATACCCTGCGTCAGGATGTCAACTTGCTGCAGAAGCGCGCCAAGGATGCCGAACAGAAACTGATGCAACAGCAGCATATGGTGATCCGCCTGGAGGATAAGGCCGCGCGCGAGAGCGCTTCCGCCACCGAAAAGGAAACTCTGGTCGTTCGCCGCCAGCAGGAGATCGCCAAATTGAAGGAGCAGTTGAAGGCCGCTAACGCAGAGATCCGCAAGGTCAACCGGGTATTGCGCGACGCCGGCCTTGCCGGCATGGTCGCGGAGCTGCCGGCGGAAATGATGGCCGAAGACACGACCGCATCCGCGCTCAACACCGCCGCCATGACGGCCGAGATGGCCGAGGATGTCCGCAAGCGCAGCGCCGCCCTTGCCGAGCGCCTGCAAAAGGCAAAGGCCGTAACCGGGCGCGATGGCGCGATCCGCGAGGAGATCGCCTCGATCGCCGCCAATATGGTGGCGCTGACCGCACTCAACGAGGGGCCTTCCTCGCCGATCCGCACGCTGCTCGCAGATGCCGCGGAAAAGAACCCCAACGATCGCGTCAGCCTTGCCGACAGAGCGGCGGCGATCATCGCCGATCCCCCGCGCTGACGCCTTAGCGCGGCGCGCGTCGGATAGGACGAGCGGCGCGCCATCATTTTGAATTGGCATAATCCCAAAAATCGATTCCGACTTTCGGGCGTATAGGCTAAATCCGCTAAATCCGCCCCATCGCGGAGGCCATGGAAAACAGCGCGATCCCCGTCGCCGTCGCGGCATTGAGACTGTCGAGTTCCTCCGACTGTGGAATGCGCGCGCTCCGGAACCGCTCAAGCAGCGCCTCCGGCAACCCCTCGCCCTCGGTGCCGACGACGAGCGCCATCCGCGTCGAGGCCGGAATGGCGCGGATATCGGTCTTGCCGTGCGGCGAAAGCGTCCAGATGGCAAAGCCCCGTTCGGCAAGCGCCAGGAGCACATCCAAGGCCTTGCCGCCACGCCGATGCGGAACACTCAGCACCGAACCGACCGAGACACGCAGCGCCTTGCGGTAGAGTGGATCACAGGAGGTTTCGTCGAGCAGCACCGCGTCCGCTTGGAAGGCGGCCGCATTGCGGAACATCGAGCCGGCATTGTCGTGATTGGAAATGCCGCAACCGACAAGCACCAGCGCGCGTTCCGGCAGCGCGTCGAGAAGTGCCGCCTCGCCGCGATCCTCCCGCCGGCCGAGCGCGAGAACGCCGCGGTGCAGGTGGAAACCGACGACGCCGTCGAGCACATCAGACCCGGCGACATAGACCGGCACGTCGGCCGGAAACCGCTCCAGGACGGGCAGGACGCCCTCGACACGATTGCGCAGCAGCAGGATCTTCTCGGCGAAAAAGCCGCGGCCTGCCGCATGCGCCTCGGCGAGCATGCGCAGCACGACGGTGCCCTCGGCGATGAAGCGGTTCTCTCGGCCCGTCAGGTCGCGCTCGCGGATCGCGCGGAATTCAGCGACGCGTGGATCGTCGGCGCTGTTGATGTCGATCGGAACGGCGGCCATGCCGGTTTCAATTGCCCGCGACAGTGACGTCGGCAACCGTCCGGCCGGTCCTGAGATCGTAAACCAGCGCCTTGCTCTTGCCCTCGGCCGTTTCGCCGTAGAACAGGATCTGCCCTGATGAAAACGAGGTGGACTGCACCTTGAAGCCGAGCGGCAGGGAAACGGTCGCCGCAAGCGGCGCATCCGAGGGTACGCCGGAGGCGGCAACAGCGGACGCCGTCTCCTTCGGTTCGCTGTGCATCACCTTGTAGACAACCGCGCCGAAGACCGCCATAAGGCTCACGAACATGATGGCGCCGGAAACGATCTGCAGGCGGACCATCTTGCGCCGGACACTTTCCATCGCCGGATCAAGGGGCTTCTCTTCCTGGTCGTCTGGCTCGATTGCTGTCATCTGTGCATCCCGTTCTAAAAATACGTCGGAGAAGAAGCGTCTTGAGCGACCCCTTTAAACAAGCAGCCGGCAATAGAAAAGTCCTGACCGCCGATGAAACTGCCGAAGGCCGGTTGGACGCCTGGCTGACGGCGCAAGTCGGCGAGGAATTTTCGCGCAGCCGCATCAAGGCGTTGATCAAGGACGGCCAGGTTTTTCTGCGCGGCGAACCCGTTACCGACCCGCAGCGCAAGGTGCGCACCGGCGACAATTTCGAACTCACGCTGCCCGAGCCGGAAGACCCGACGCCGCAGGGCGAGGACATCCCGCTCGATATCCTCCATGAGGACGACGATGTCATCGTCATCTCCAAGCCTTCCGGTCTCGTCGTCCATCCCGGCGCCGGCAACTGGACGGGGACACTGGTCAACGCGCTGATCCACCATTGCAGCGATACGCTCTCCGGCATCGGCGGCGTGCGCCGCCCCGGCATCGTCCACCGTCTTGACAAGGACACGACAGGCGTGATGGTCGTCGCCAAGAACGACATCGCTCATCGTCACCTGTCGCTGCAATTTGCCGACCATGGCCGCACCATGCCGCTGGAGCGGGCCTATCAGGCAATCGTCTGGGGCCGGCCCCGCACGCTGTCGGGCACGGTCGACGCGCCGCTCGGCCGCGCCACCGGCGACCGCACGCGCCGCGCCGTCAAGCGCCCCGACAGTCAGGACGCCGACGAGGCGATCACGCACTACCAGGTGATCGAGCGCTTCCATGAGAAGCCGGACGCAACCGCGTTCGCCTCGCTGGTCGAGTGCCGCCTCGAAACCGGCCGCACCCACCAGATCCGTGTCCATATGGCCCATATCGGCCATCCGCTGCTCGGCGACGCGGTTTACGGCGCCGGCTTCAAGACCAAGGCCAATCTCCTGCCGGAAGGGATCCGCAAGGTCGTCAACGGTTTTGGCCGCCAGGCGCTGCATGCCTTCATGCTGCAGTTCGAGCATCCCCGCACCGGCGAAATCATGCATTTCGAAGTGCCGCTGCCGGATGATATGGTCGAACTGATCGAGGCGCTGCGCCAATAAAGGCGGCTCTGAAATGTCGCCTGCCCGCCTCACACCTGCATGAGCGGCATCTTGAACCGCTGTTTCGCCACACTTATCTATATATTGACTTAGTGCGGGCTCGAAGAGAGCCGCACGCCCCGGTTTGCCTTTTTTAACGCGAGGATGCGTTTCCATCGGGAA
Organism: Rhizobium sp. WSM4643; assembly: GCF_025152745.1. Taxonomy (NCBI): domain Bacteria; kingdom Pseudomonadati; phylum Pseudomonadota; class Alphaproteobacteria; order Hyphomicrobiales; family Rhizobiaceae; genus Rhizobium; species Rhizobium sp. WSM4643. Next base: position 3,415,555 of record NZ_CP104040.1, read on the forward strand.
CCGGAATTCACTTTAGGAGGGTGCACTATGGCCCGAAATACCTTGCCGTCCATCACCGCCGGCGAAGCCGGTCTCAACCGTTACCTCGACGAAATCCGCAAGTTCCCGATGCTGGAGCCGCAGCAAGAATACATGCTCGCAAAGCGTTATGCCGAGCATGGCGACCGCGACGCTGCCCACAAGCTGGTCACCAGCCATCTTCGCCTCGTCGCGAAGATTGCGATGGGTTATCGCGGCTATGGCCTGCCGATCGGCGAAGTCGTCTCCGAGGGTAATGTCGGCCTGATGCAGGCCGTCAAGAAGTTTGATGCCGAGCGCGGCTTCCGCCTCGCCACCTATGCCATGTGGTGGATCAAGGCCTCGATCCAGGAATATATCCTGCGCTCGTGGTCGCTGGTGAAGATGGGCACGACTGCCAACCAGAAGCGTCTGTTCTTCAATCTGCGCCGGCTGAAGGGACGCATCCAGGCAATTGATGACGGCGATCTGAAGCCGGAGCACGTCTCGGAAATTGCCACTAAGCTAAACGTCTCGGAGGAAGAGGTCATTTCGATGAACCGCCGCCTCTCCGGCGACGCCTCGCTGAACGCGCCGATCAAGGCAGCCGAAGGTGATGGCGGCCAGTGGCAGGATTGGCTGGTGGACGACCATGACAGCCAGGAAGACGTGCTGATCGAACAGGACGAACTCGAAACTCGCCGGCGCATGCTGGCGAAAGCGATGAGCGTGCTGAACGAGCGTGAACGCCGCATCTTCGAGGCTCGCCGCCTCGCCGAGGATCCGGTGACCCTGGAAGACCTTTCGACCGAGTTCGACATCAGCCGCGAACGCGTCCGACAGATCGAGGTTCGCGCCTTCGAAAAGGTGCAGGACGCCGTGCGCAAGGAAGCCCTGGAACGCGCCAAGGCCGTCCGCGTCGTCGAAGCCACGGCATAAAACCTGCCGCATGATAGAATTGAAGGCGGGCCTTGCAGCCCGCCTTTTCATTGATCTCTGCTGCACCTGGGAAAAGCCATCACTGGCTCGTCGAGACATCCCCGAGTGCGGTCCATTCCTTGATCGCGGTATTGAAGGCGTCCGTCCCCGTACCGCCCTTCTCCATCGTCAGCAGCGCGCGGCGGCCGTTGCGGTAGGTAATCGGAATATCGATCCAATTGCGGGTCGACATCAGGTCGAGATTGGCCTTGCGCGCATCGGGGTAGTCGTTGAGCGCGATCATGTGGAAATCGTCGGTGATCTTGGCCGGAACCGCAATCAGCGCATCGCCGCGATCCTGTTCCGTGCGCTTCATCGAGATGCGCTGGACGCTTTCGATGCTGCCGCCTTCGAAATTCGGCGGCACCGAGAAGACGATCTCGACCAGATGGCTTGCCGGGAGCGACGGATCGGAATTGCGTTTGAAGGTGACGAGCGCCGAGAGATTGCGCTCGGGAACGGTAACGTTGCCCTGCACTGTCGCCTCCTGCCGGCCGTCCTGGCCGGCCTCGTGCTGCACGCTCCAGACGACCGATCCCTCGATCGCCGTCGGCGAGCTTTGGCCGATGCGCTCCTCATAGAGAAACATCTTTTGCGACGAACCGACGGGTGCGGTCTGCTGCGGCGATGCCACCGGACCGTTCGGCGTCCGCGTTTCGGCGGGTGCCGCATCGCCCTGCGCGCTGGCAGGCGGCGTATCTGCTGCCGCGACATTCTGTTCGGCGACCGATTTTCCTTCCGCGGTCGGCGTTCCCGGCACAGTCGCCGGTCCGCTGTCGACCTCGGTCCCATCGGTCAGCAGCCGTTGGGTGAATTTCGAATTGGCCGCAGCGCCGTCGTTATTCATTGACGCTACCTGCGGGTTCGGGTTCGGCTGCGCCGGCGTCGCTGGGGTATTCTGCGCTCCTGGTGTGGTCGGCTGGGCTGGCGTCACCGCGCCTGGCTGGCCTGGCGTCACCGCGCCGGCCTGAGCAGGCGTCGCCGAGCGATCCGGCGGCGTTGCCGCCTCGTTCCTGGTCGCCTGCGACGGTGCCGAGCTGACGAGCCCGTCGACCATCGCCACCAGCGCCTCCCTGTTCGTCCAGCCGGCATAGCCGCCGCCACCGATCAGGATGAGTGCGAAGATGAGCGTGATCACGGTGCCGATGCCGAAGCGGCGGCGCTTCGGCTCGATACGAAAGCTCTTGCCCTGCAGCTTGGAGGCAACAATCTGATCGATATCCATCGACGGATCGGCGTCATCGTCATCAGCGGCGACAGAGCCGCGGCGGTCGTAGCCGCGCAGCGCCTTCGCCTCTCGCCAGGCCTCGCTCGGCGCGCTGCTGGCAGGCGCCGGCTTGCCGTTGTGCACTTCCGCGAAGATATCGACATCGTCGAAATGCGAGGCGACCGGCGTCTTCTTATTGCTGCCTGCCTCAATCGGCGGCAGATCGTCGAACGCAGCCGTCTCCCAGGAAAAACTTTCCTTGGCGGCCGGCATGACGGCCGCGGGTGCCACTTTTTCGAGGCTCGATATCACCTCCTCGAACGCGCGCGCCGAGGCATCGGCCGTAATCGGTGCCGGCGCCGTCTCCGAATATTGCCTGAGTTCCTCTTCCGCCCATTCGGTCTCCGCATCCTTGGGCGCCGGGGCCGGCGTTTCGGCAACGGGTTCGGTCCAGACGGGGTCGAAATGCGCCGCCGCGGCGCCCTGCAACGGCTCCTCGCGGCTGTGCTCGACAAATTCCTGCGGACGATCGAAATCGGCGACCGGCTCCACCAGCCGGTTGGATGCATGGTCTATGCCGCGGGTGATCGGCTGCAACGGCTCAACGGGCTCGTAAGCCTCCTCGGCCTCCGGTCCCCCGCTTTCCGCCGCCGCCGGTTCGGCCGCGATCTCTTCGGCTTCCACGGGATGATGCTCATCAGCACGGTCTTCGTCGGCTTGCTCGCTGCGATGCTCGGCAGGCGCCTCCCAGCCGTCATATCCGGCGGGCACATCCTCGGCAGCGACGTCGCGCGCCTCACTGGCATGCCATTCCTCGGCCGGCGCTTCCTCCTCATGCGAGGGGTGCCAGTATGTTTCGGCGGCACCGGATGTCTCCGGCAAAATCGCTGTCTCGGCGGCAACAGGGATTTCGGCGGGAACAGGTTCTTCCGCGGAAGGGGGCTCCTCGGCAGCGACCTCTTCGTCAGCTTCCTCTGGCGCGGCGGCTTCCACGTGATCGGGCTCGTCGGCGGCCTCGGCCGCCTGCGGTTCCGCATAGGCTTCGTAGACCGGTTCCTCGACAGCCGTCTTCGGCGTCGACGCCGGTTCGTTTTCGTCGTGAACCGCTTGTCCTTCGAAGGATTCCGGCGGGGTGACGTCCGCAACCGGCGCATCGAGCGGCAAAGCCTCGGAGTGTTCGCCTTCCACTTCGCGGATGGCGGCCTCGAGCTTTTCGAGCTGGCGTTGCAGCATGGCTTCCGGCGGACGCGGCTTCATGTTCTCGAGCTGCCGCTGCACTGCGCCGCGGGCACGTTCGTAGACTTTCACCCGCATCTCAGGGGTATTTTCAGCCAGGCCGTCGACGGCCCGCCGAATGACTGCAATAAAATCCGCCATTAGTACTTTCTCAAGAAGTCCGGCACTCTACCGAACCATCCTCCACAGTGACCCGTGAGCTTAATCCTCAAACGGATCGGTCACAAGTATGGTGTCATCCCGCTCCGGGCTGGTGGACAGGAGCGCGACAGGCGCCCCGATCAGCTCTTCGACCTGGCGAACATATTTGATCGCCTGTGCCGGCAGATCCGCCCAACTGCGGGCGCCGACGGTCGATTCCTTCCATCCCTCCAGCGTGACGTAGATCGGTTCGACCCTAGCTTGCGCTCCCTGGCTTGCCGGAAGATGATCAATCTGTTCGCCGTCGAGCATATAGCCGACGCAGATCTTCAATTCCTCGAGACCGTCGAGCACGTCGAGCTTGGTGAGCGCGATGCCCGTGATGCCGTTGGTGGCAACCGACTGGCGCACCAGTGCGGCGTCGAACCAGCCGCAGCGCCGCTTACGCCCCGTCACAGTACCGAACTCATGCCCCTTCTCGCCCAGGAACTGGCCAATTTCGTCGGTGAGCTCGGTCGGGAACGGGCCTTCGCCGACGCGCGTCGTATAGGCCTTGGTGATGCCGAGGATATAACCGAGCGAGCCGGGTCCCATGCCGGAACCGGCTGCCGCCTGGCCGGCCACCGTGTTCGAGGATGTGACGAAGGGATAGGTGCCGTGATCGATGTCGAGCAGGCTGCCCTGCGCGCCTTCGAAGAGGATGCGGGCACCCTTGCGGCGCTCCTTGTCGAGGAAAAGCCAGACCGTATCACGGAAAGGCAGCACCCGATCGGCGACCGAGGTCAGTTCGTCCATGATCGCCTGGTGGCTGACTTCGGCAACGCCGAGGCCGCGGCGAAGCGCATTGTGATGTGTCAGAATACGGTCGACCTTGCCGGAAAGACTATCGAGATCGGCAAGATCCATGACGCGGATGGCGCGGCGGCCGACCTTGTCTTCATAGGCCGGACCGATGCCGCGGCGTGTCGTGCCGATTTTGGTGCCGCTGTTCGACGCCGCATCCTCGCGCATCGCGTCGAGCTCGCGGTGCAGCGAAAGAATGAGCGTCGCATTGTCTGCAATGCGCAGATTGTCAGGCGTAACCGTCACGCCCTGCGCCTCCAGCCGGCCAATCTCGGCGATCAGCGCATGCGGATCGACGACGACACCGTTGCCGATCACGGCCATCTTGCCCGGGCGCACGACGCCGGATGGCAAGAGCGAGAGCTTATAGCTGGTGCCGTCGATGACGAGCGTATGGCCGGCATTGTGTCCGCCCTGATAGCGCACGACAATATCCGCTCGCTCCGAAAGCCAGTCGACAATCTTGCCCTTGCCTTCGTCACCCCATTGCGAACCGACCACGACTACGTTCGTCATCCAACTCTTCCTGTTACCGGCGCGGAACCGCGCACCTGCTCAAACCCGCGCATCTATAAAGCTTTGTTTTTTGGAAAGCGACCCTGTTGTCACAGCAGATTGGGCTTTTTACGTGACAAATCAGCAGCCGACAGGCTATTTCCCGTCACAAAACGCCGCACGGCGATCGCGGAAAGACGGGAAGAACGCTCTTGCAAGCCACGGCCTATATCTGCCTCGTTATTGCCACCCTCTGCTGGGGTGGCAACTCCGTCGCCGGCAAACTCGCGCTCGGGCATACCAGCCCGATGATGCTGACCTTCCTGCGCTGGTTCCTCGCTGTGGCGGTGATCGCCGTGATTTCAGTACCGCAACTGCGCAAGGACTGGCCGGTGGTCAGGAAGAACCTGCCGCTCCTCCTCTTCTACGGCGTCATCGGCTACACCCTTTTCAACGCCATGCTTTACTCGGCCGTGCAATATACGACGGCGATCAACGTCGCCATCGAGCAGGCCGGCATCCCGATGCTGATCTTCCTGCTGAATTTCATGTTCTTCCGTACCGGCATTTCGCTGGCGCAATGTCTCGGCTTCGGCATGACGCTGATCGGCGTCGCTTTGACCGCAGCACATGGTGACCTCTCAACGCTGCTGCAACTAGGCCTCAACCGCGGCGACGGGCTGATGCTGATCGCCATTGCCGCCTATTCGGTCTACACGATCTTCCTGCGCTGGAAGCCGCCGCTGGACTGGCGCACGCTGATGGCGGTCCCAGCGCTCGGCGCCATGCTCACCTCGCTGCCGCTGCTCCTTTGGGAGGCCGGCCGTGGCGCTGCGCAGTGGCCGGACCAGGCCGGCTGGGTCATCACTCTCTACACGGCGATCTTCCCGTCGCTGGTGGCGCAGATCCTTTATATCAAGGGCGTGGTGGCAATCGGTGCCAACCGGGCCGGCCTGTTCATCAATCTCGTGCCGGTGTTCGGAACGCTGCTCTCCGTCGCGCTGATCGGCGAGCAGCTGCAGTCGTTCCATGTGATCGCGCTGGTGCTGACCTTAGGCGGCATCGCGATCGCCGAAAAGGGCCGGCCGAAAGCTTCGGCACAAACCGTGCCCGCCTCACCCGTGGACTAGAGCCTAACCGAGTTCCAGCGTCGTCACGCCGAAGACGTGCTTCAGCGGGATAGCCGGCGCCGGCCCGCGATACATGCGTGTCGTCTCGAACACCGGTTGAAGACCGAGCCCTTCGGCAAGCGCGACTGCCTCGTGGTTCGCCGTGGGAATATCGATGAAGACCGCGGCCCCCTTCGCCTCGGGGATCAATTCGGCAAGCAGCGCGGCAGCGCTATCGGCATCGTTGGCAAAGAGTGGGCCGATCTTGTAGCCGTCGTAGCAGCGGCGGATGGTGCCGTAACCGCGGATCTTGTGGCTCTTGCGCACTACCGCCGAACGACGGCCCTTGCGGGCGGTGCACCAGGCAGCGAGAAAGGCATCCCGCGGCTGCGGAAAGATCGCCGAATCATATCGCTGCAGGCCTTCGAGGCGTGAATCCAGCACCGGCTGCGCGACAAGCGTCGAGATAGGCAAGGAGTTGGCGACCCCGCCGTAGCGAATGGTGGCGTAGGCGGGTTCGAAGCCGGCCTTGCGGTAGTTGTCCTGCTGTGCGGCGACGCCGTCGAGACCGATCGTGCGGTCTCCCGCGCTGGCAATGCCCGCCTGCCAGATCGCCTTGCCGTAGCCCTTGCCGCGGAAATCGGGATGGACGATGTAGAGGCCCAGGAAGGCGAAACTCTCGCCATATTTGACGACCGAAATCGAGCCGACGGGGACTTCGCCGATAGCGCCGACGAAAAATCCTGACGGATCGGCCTCGATGAATGCAAGCGAATCGTCGAGGCCCGGGTTCCAACCCTCCTGACGCGCCCATTCGAGCACGAGTTCCAGTTCGCCGGGCCGCATCGAACGAACGGCAAATTCCGAATTCATGCGACTTTCCCAGATTGAATGTCCCGCAAGTCCATCCCGGCAATGGCAAAGCAATTGTCAGGTCCCAGCTCCCCGATTGCACCTGCGAATGATGGAGAGCCGCGCTCATGGACTTGACGACGCGTATAATCATTTTTCGATGCAATGCAGAAAGCTTCGTTTCCGCATTACCATGAAACAATGCTGTTGCAAGCTCAAGAAGATTACTTGCGCGCCATTATCTTCCTGCCGATGCGAATAAAACGCCGCGCCGAAAAAATATCGCCTGCCGATTTGAACGGCGAGGAAAGCATTTCGGCAAAAACACCTCCGCGCCCCGGCAAGGACGTTGTTGAAACTAGGCGTGACGACGGCCACCCGGTGACAAATCGGCCGGTTCAGCTGACCATCGCGGTCTTCTGCTTTTCAATCCCGCTCGTCGTCGATGAGAAAAGACGGCCTGTCTCGGCCGCCGGTGCTGGATAACCGAACGCGTAACCCTGCAGGCCGTCGCAACCGAGTTGCGCCAGCACGACGGCATGCGCCTCGGTCTCGATGCCCTCGGCGATCACCTCGACATCGAGTGCCTTGGCGATTTCCACGATCGAACCCACGACGCGCCGCTGCTCGGCAGAGCTGACAACTTCGGTGACGAGCTGCCGGTCGATCTTCAGCCGCTTCGGCCGCAGCTTGAGGAGACCGATGAGCGAGGCATGGCCCGATCCGAAGTCGTCGATCTCGATATCGATGCCCATCTGTTTGATATCGCCGATCTGATCGAGCAGTTTTTCGTCGCTGTCGTCGAGGAAAATCGTCTCGACCAGTTCGAAGACGATCGCACCGGGCGGAATGGCGAGTCTCCTCAGCTTGTCCAGCAGCGTCGGATCGGCAAGGCGCGACGCCGAGATATTGACGGCGATGCGCGGTACCGCAAGGCCGCGCAACAGCCAGAACAGCCGGTCTTCGAGAACGCTTTTCAGGATCGCCGCGTCGATCTCCGCCGCAAGTCCGTGCTCATCGGCGATCTTCAGGAATATCCCCGGGGCGAGCACGCCCTTCTCGGGATGTTTCCAGCGCGCCAGCGCCTCGAAGCCGATGACTTCCCGCGTCCGGGCGTCGAGCTGCAGCTGATAATAGGGAACGATCTCGCCGCGCTCCAGTCCAAGCTTCAGCTCTTCGGCGAGGCGGCGCTGGGAGCGCAGGTCCTCCTGCAGTTGCCGCGTGAAGAATTCGACGCGGTTCCGCCCGAGCTTCTTGGCCGGGTAGAGCGCCAGATCGGATTCGACAAGCAGGTTGCGCGCCCGCCGATCGCCGCTCCAGGAAACGCCGATCGAGGCGCCGGATTGCAGCATCTCTTGGCCGAAGCGGATCTTCTTCCGCAGTCGGCGCTGGAGATCCTCGGTGATCAGCTTCAGCTCGGTGAGATCGGTGAAATTGACCAGCACGACGACGAACTCATCGCCGCCGACACGGGCAACCATGCCATTTACAGGAATGGCAGCGGTGATGCGAAGGGCTGCCGCCCTGAGAACAACATCGCCTGCCGCATGACCGTGGCTGTCGTTGATCTGCTTGAACTGGTCGAGGTCGAGATGCAGGACCGCAAGCGTCGTGATGCTCTTGTCGGCCGGCAGCTCCGCCAGCCGCTTGTCGAGAAGGCGCCGGTTCGGCAGGCCGGTGAGATAGTCGTGATCGGCGACATGCTCGATGCGCGCATTGCTTTCCTCGAGCGCCAGCGCCCTCGCCTCAGCCACCACCTTCTGCCGCGCCAGTTCCCCGTTGAGCAGTACGTCGGCCGTCACATCCCATTCGGCGCCGATGAAGGATGGCAGACCTTCCGCATCGACATAGAAATGCGCGCGCGAACGCAAATGGCGGATTTCGCCGTTCGGCAATACGATCCGGAATTGTGAGTCATAGGCGCCGCGCGTCGCGATCGCCTGCTCGAAGTCGCGTTCGGCCCGCTCGAGATCATCTGGATGGATGGCATTCGACCAAAGCGATGCCGGCACCAACCGGCAGGTCTCGCCGGTCTCGTAGAGACGATGCATCTGCGCATCCCACAAGATCCCGCCCTGCTCGATGCTGTGCTCCCAGACACCGATCCGGGATGCGTCGAGAGCGAGTTCGAGCCGACGCAGAAGATCCTGAAACTCGTGTTCGGATCGTGTGGCTTTGTTCTCTGGCAACGCGGTCCCAACCTTGGAAGCTTGCATAACGGCAATATGGTCTCAGGCGGCCATTAATGAAGCCTTGTCTTGACCCCCGAACTAATGACTAGGTGAACTGTTGGTTACGACTTTCCTTTTTTGGATCAAAGGGCTTGCAGTCTGCGGCAGCTTCAAGATCAGTGGTTGTGCCGCGGCGGATTTTTTGCGATCTGGCGGAATTCCGTCGCTCCCTCCAGCACCGCGCCGTCCGACAACTGCGTAACCGAGCGGCGATAGATCTGCTGCCACGGCGTCGCATCCGCCGGCACCGGCGGGATGCCATCGCCCTTACGCCGTTCGATCTCAGCGTCATCAACGAGCATGTCGCAGCGCCCGTGGTTGAAGTCGATGCGGATGGTATCGCCGGTACGAAGCCAGGCGAGTCCGCCGCCGGCGGCGCTTTCCGGCGAGGCGTTGAGGATCGAGGGACTGTCCGCCGTGCCCGATTGGCGGCCGTCGCCGATCGTCGGCAGGCTGCGGATGCCGCGCTTCAGGAGATGATCCGGCGGCTGCATGTTGACGACCTCAGCCGAACCCGGCCAGCCGATCGGCCCGGCGCCGCGGATGACGAGGATGGTATTTTCGTCGATGCCGAGTTGGGGATCGTTGATGCGCTTGTGATAGTCCTCCGAACCGTCGAAGACCACCGCCCTTCCCTCGAAAACGCCTTCGCGCCCTGGTTCCTCAAGGTAGCGCCGGCGGAAATCCTCCGAGACAACACTCATCTTCATGATCGCGAAATCGAAGAGATTGCCTTTGAGAACCAGGAAGCCCGCCCGCTCCTTCAGCGGCTCGGCGAACGGCGTGATGACCTCGCGGTCGCGCGCTTCCTTGCCTTCCAGGTTCTCGGCCATCGTCCTGCCCGTGACCGTGCGACAGTTGCCGTCGAGCTTTCCGGCCTGCAGCAGTTCCCACATGATCGCCGGCGTGCCGCCGGCGCGATGGAAGCGCTCGCCGAGATAAGCGCCCGCCGGCTGGACATTGGCCAGCAGCGGGATATCGAAACCATGCACCTGCCAGTCGTCGGGATGGAGTTCGACGCCAGCGTGCTTTGCCATCGCAGCCAGATGCGGCTGCGCGTTGGTCGAGCCGCCGATCGCCGAATTGGTACGGATGGCATTCAGGAAAGCCTCGCGCGTCAGGATATCCGACGGCTTCAGATCCTCCAACACGATCTCGACAGCACGCCGTCCGGTGCGGTAGGCCATCTGGCCGCGCTCGCGGTAAGCGGCGGGAATGGCGCCACAGCCGGTCAGCGAAAGGCCGAGCGCCTCGGCCAGCGCATTCATCGTCGAAGCGGTGCCCATCGTATTGCAGTGGCCGACGGAAGGCGCAGAATCGAGTGCCGCTTGAAGAAACTCTTCCCGATCGATCTCGCCTGCCGCATATTTCCGCCGCATCCGCCAGATCACCGTCCCGGAGCCCGCCAGTTCCCCCTGGTGCCAACCGTCAAGCATCGGTCCGCCGGAGAGCACGATAGCCGGAATATCGACCGTCGAAGCCGCCATGATCGCCGAGGGCGTGGTCTTGTCGCAGCCGGTGGTCAGCACGACACCGTCGAGCGGATAGCCATAGAGGATTTCGACGAGGCCGAGATAGGCGAGATTGCGGTCGAGCGCTGCCGTCGGGCGCTTGCAGTTCTCGAAGATCGGATGCGTCGGAAACTCGATCGGAATGCCGCCGGCATCGCGGATGCCGTCGCGCACCCGCTTGGCAAGTTCGACGTGCACTCTGTTGCAAGGCGTGAGATCGCTGCCGCTCTGGGCAATCCCGATGACCGGCTTGCCGGAGCGCAGCTCTTCCGGCGTGATGCCGTAATTCATGAAGCGCTCGAGATAGAGCGCTGCCATGTCGATATGATCGGGATTGTCGAACCAGTCCTGCGAACGCAGGCGCCGCTTCGGCGAATGGCTGTTCGTCACTGTTTTTCTCCCGGCCTGGCATTCTTCTCTTCAAGATGGAGGAGCAAGCCACTGTGATCCTTTTCGCCATTGCCATTGGCGACGAATTCGCTGAATTCGGCATGCACCGCCGCCGTCAGCGGCAGCGTCAGCGACAGGGTCTTGGCTGCCTGCATGGCGGCGTTCAGGTCCTTCAACTGGTTGCTAGACGAACCGCCTGGGGTAAATTGCCGTTCGACCATGCGCTTGCCGTGGAGTTCGAGGATACGGCTCTCGGCAAAGCCCCCGCGAATGGCATCTCGGAAGGCGGCCGGCGAGCCGCCGCCAGCTTCGATCAGCATCATCGCTTCGGCGACGGCTCCGATCGTCACCGCAACGATCTGCTGGTTGGCGAGCTTGGCGAGCTGGCCCGCACCGCTCGGGCCGACGCGGGTCACCCGCCCCATCGGCGCAAAGATATCCGCAAGCCGGTCGATGACGTCCTCGTCGCCACCCGCCATGATGGCGAGCGTACCGGCTTCAGCCCCGACGACGCCGCCGGATACCGGCGCATCGACGTGATCGACGCCGCGCTCGGCAAGCCTCGCCGAATGGTCACGGGCGAAATGCGGGGCAATCGAACTCATGTCGATGACGGTAGCACCAGGCGTCATCGCACCAGCCGCGCCGCGGTCGAACAACACGTCCTTCACCGCCTCGGCGTTAGTCAGCATGGTGATGACGACATCGGTGCCTGAAACGGCATCCGCCGGTGTTTTCGCGCAGACCGCACCGTCTCCCGCAAGCGCCTCGGCCTTGCCGGGATCGCGATTCCAGACGGTGACGGCAAAGCCCGCGCCAAGCAGCCGGCGAGCCATCGGCGCCCCCATCAGGCCGGTGCCGAGAAAGGCGATCCGCCTGCGGTCATGAGCTTTCCCCGAACCTGTCATTCAGTCCTCCCAACTATTGTCCGTCTTTGATAGTCCGCTCGCCCACCGTTGCAAACCGTTTTGACGGACGTAACGCATTTTGTGGTGTGTCCTTAGACGCGGATGGTGTGTCCGGAAACCGCGCGCACTTGTCGGCATCATGCTCTGAAAACGATACGGGCGAGAACCGAAGTTCCCGCCCGATTTACCCGACAAAGGAAGGTTGAATTCCGTTATTCCGCCGCGAGCCGGATGACCTCCGCCTCTTCTTCCTTGTGTTCGTCCGGCTTGTGCTGGACGAGCGGACGGTTGCCAGTCAACCGCCGCAGCAGCACGTAGAAGACAGGCGTCATGAAGATGCCGAAGAAGGTCACGCCGATCATGCCCGAGAAGACCGCGACACCCATGGCGGCGCGCATTTCCGAACCGGCGCCAGTGGAGACGACGAGCGGCACGACGCCCATGATGAAGGCGAGCGAGGTCATGAGGATCGGGCGAAGGCGAAGGCGGCTGGCCTCGATCGCGGCCTCCCGCGGTGTCCTTCCCTCGAACTCCAGTTCGCGGGCGAATTCCACGATAAGGATAGCGTTCTTCGCGGATAGGCCGACAAGCACCACCAGACCGATCTGAGTGAAGATGTTGTTGTCTCCACCGGTGAGCCAGACGCCGGTCAGCGCGGCCAGCACGCCCATCGGCACAATCATGATGATGGCAAGCGGCAGCGTCAGGCTCTCATACTGGGCAGCCAACACCAGGAAGACGAGCAGCAGAGCCAGCGGGAAGACGACGACACTGGAGTTACCGGCCAGGATCTGCTGATAGGTTAGATCCGTCCATTCGAAGTCGATGCCCGCAGGCAGGGTCTCGTGAAGGATCTTCTCGATTGCCGCTTGCGCTTGACCCGACGAGAAGCCCGGTGCCGGGCCGCCGTTGATATCGGCGGCAAGGAAGCCGTTGTAGCGGTTCGCGCGTTCCGGACCGGTGCTCGGTTCCACCTTCAAGAGGGCCGAAAGCGGGATCATCTCACCCGATGCCGACCGGACCTTCAACTGGCCGATATCCTCCGGCTGGGCGCGGAATTTCGCATCGGCTTGCACACGGACGCTGTAGGTGCGGCCGAAGGCGTTGAAGTCGTTCACATAGAGCGAGCCGAGATAGATCTGCAGTGTCTGGAAGACGTCGGTGACGGAAACTCCGAGCTGCTCGGCCTTGGCACGGTCGAGATCGGCGTAGAGCTGCGGCACGTTGATCTGGAAGCTGGAAAACAGCCCGGCGAGCTCAGGCGTCTGATAGGCCTTTGCAAGCACTGCCTTGGTCGCCTCGTCGAGCGCCTGATTGCCGAGGCCCGCACGATCCTCGATCTGCAGCTTGAAGCCGCCTGTCGTGCCGAGACCATTGACCGGCGGCGGCGGGAACATGGCGATGAAGGCATCCTGGATGACGCCGAACTTCTGGTTCAGCGCCATGGCGATTGCGCCGCCCGCGAGATCAGGCGTCTTGCGCTCCTCGAAGTCCTTCAGCGTCACAAAGACGATGCCGGCATTCGAGGAGTTGGTGAAGCCGTTGATCGACAGGCCTGGGAAGGCGATCGCATTGGCAACCCCCGGCTGCGCCAGCGCGATGTCGGTCATACGCTTGATGACGTCCTCCGTGCGGTCGAGGCTTGCGGCGTCCGGCAACTGGGCGAAGCCGATCAGATACTGCTTGTCCTGCGACGGCACGAAGCCGCCGGGAACCGTGCTGAACAGACTGTAGGTCGCACCGACCAGTGCCAAATAGATCACCATGACGATGCTCTTGCGCGACAAGAGCCCACCCACGCCCTTGCCGTAGGCATTCGAGCCCGCGCCGAAGACACGGTTGAAGCCGCGGAAGAACCAGCCGAAGATGGCGTCCATGAACCGCGTCAGCCAGTCCTTCGGCTGATCATGGCCCTTCAGGAGAAGGGCTGCCAGCGCCGGAGACAGGGTGAGCGAGTTGAAGGCCGAGATGACGGTCGAGATTGCGATCGTCAGCGCGAACTGGCGATAAAACTGACCTGACAGGCCGGAGATGAAAGCGAGCGGCACGAAGACCGCGACGAGCACCAGCGCGATCGCGACGATCGGACCGGAGACTTCCTTCATCGCCTTGTAGGTGGCAGCCCGCGGCGACAAGCCTTGTTCGATATTGCGCTCGACGTTTTCGACAACGACGATCGCGTCGTCGACGACGATACCGATCGCAAGCACCAGCCCGAACAGACTGAGCGCGTTGATCGAGAAGCCGAAGACATACATGACCGCGAAGGTGCCGATAATCGATACCGGTACCGCGATCAGCGGGATGATCGAGGCACGCCACGTCTGCAGGAACAGGATGACGACGAGGACGACGAGAGCAATGGCTTCGAGCAGCGTGTCGATGACCTTCTCGATCGAGGCACGCACGAATTTCGTCGTATCGTAGACGATCTCGTATTTGACGCCGGCAGGCATGGCGAGCTGCAACTGATCCATGGTCGCGTTGACATTGTCCGCGATTTCGATCGCGTTCGAACCCGGCGCCTGCAGAACAGCGACGGCGACGGCCGGCTTGCCGTCGAGGAGTGAACGCAGCGTATAGTCCGCAGCACCGAGTTCGATGCGGGCGACATCGCGAAGGCGGGTGATCTCGCCACTGGCGCCCGTCTTGACGATGATGTTGCCGAATTCCTCGGGCGTGCGCAGGCGGCCCTGTGCATTGACGTTGAGCTGCAGATCCACACCGGGCTGGCTCGGCGACGCGCCGATGATACCGGCGGCGGCCTGAATGTTCTGGGAACTGATCGCGCTGCTGATGTCGCTGGCGGCAAGATTGTGCTCGGCGGCTTTCTGCGGGTCGATCCAGACACGCATGGAATAGTCGCCGGCGCCGAAGACCTGCACCTGACCGACGCCTGCGATGCGGGCGAGCCGATCCTTGATGTTCAGGGTCGCGTAGTTGCGAAGATAGGTGATGTCGTGATCGCCCCCGTCAGAGACGAGGTTGACGACCATGATGAAGTTGGGCGAGCTCTTGACTGTGGTGATGCCGAGCGAACGGACTTCCGCCGGCAGGCGCGGTTCGGCCTGCGAAACGCGGTTCTGCACGAGCTGCTGCGCTTTGTCGGGGTCGGTGCCGAGCTTGAAGGTGACGGTGACGTTGAGCACGCCGTCCGATGTCGCCTGGCTGGCCATGTAGAGCATGCCTTCGACGCCGTTGATCTGCTCTTCGAGCGGCGTTGCCACCGTTTCGGCGATGACGGACGGGTTGGCGCCGGGATAGGTGGCGCGCACGACGATCGACGGCGGCACGACCTCCGGATATTCGGAAATCGGCAGCGCGCGCAGGCCGATCAGGCCGGCAACCAGGATGAGGACCGAAAGAACACCGGCAAAGACCGGGCGGTCTACAAAGAATCTGGAGATGTTCATATCAAAGCCCTCTCCGGGGTGAACATGGATGCAAAGTCCCTCTCCGGCGGTTTGGCAGCCGGCCGGCGGGTCATATCATTTCGCGTATCGGCCTTCCCCAGGGAGGGGAAGGCGAAGTCTTTACTGCGCGGTCGCGACCTTCTCTTCCATCTGAGGTGCGACGACTGCACCAGGACGGATGCGCTGCAGACCGTTGACGACGATCTTCTCACCGACGTTCAGGCCGCTTTCGACAACCCGCTGGCCGTCAGCCAGCGTGCCGAGCTGGACCTGTCGATAGGCGACCTTGTTCTCGCCATCGACGACAAAGACGAACTTCTTGTCCTGGTCCGTACCGACGGCACGGTCGCTGATGACGATCTTGTTCTCGGCCTTCGGCTGGCCCATGCGCACCCGCACGAACTGGCCGGGGATGAGACGCCCGCCCGGATTGTCGAAGACGGCGCGTACGCCGATCGTGCCGCTTGATGCATCGACCTCGTTGTCGATCAGTTGCAGCTTGCCCTTGATCGGCGTGCCGCTGTCGGTCAGCGTGCCGACCTCGACCGGGATCTGCTCGACGGCAGGCAGGGCGCTATCCGTCTGCGGAAGCTGGGCAAGCGCGCGCGTCACCATCTCTTCACTGGCATTGAAGCTCGCATAGATCGGATCGACGGAAACGAGCGTCGTCAGCGCCGGCGAGGTCGAACCGGCCGCGACGAGGTTACCGGCAGTCACCTCGATCTTGCCGATGCGGCCGGAAACCGGAGCTCGCACCTGCGTATAATCGAGATCGAGCTGGGCCGACTGCAGTGCGGCCTGCGCCGAACGCAGCCCCGCCTGAGCCTCGGCCAGCGAACTCTGACGTTGATCGAGATCACTCTGGGAGATGGTGCGGTTGTCGGAAAGCCTGCGGCCGCGGTCGAGTTCAGTCTGCGCCAGGCTGACCTTGGCTTCGGCCGAAGCGACCTGGCCTTGCGCCTGCGCCACGCTTGCCTGGTAGGGGGCCGGGTCGATGGTGAAGAGCAGGTCGCCCTGCTTGACCAGCGCCCCTTCACGGAAGGCCACCGACAGGATGGCACCGGCAACACGGGAACGCACCTGCACACGGTCGACGGCTTCCAGACGGCCGGAGAAATTCTCCCAGGCCGTCACATCGTGCGCCGCGACGACGGCCACCGTCACCGGCACAGCGGGAGCCTGTGCAGGGGCGGAAGCGGCCGTGGCGGTCGTGCTCATCGGCAATTCGAAAAACAATGCGGCGCCGGAAACGGACGCAACAAGGCCAATGCCGGCGCCCACCAGGGCCCAGCGCTTCTTTCTGGACGTCATCGGTACTCTCCTTACGGCTCAAGGCCGCCGAAATATCAGGTCTTCTTCAATGCAATTGCGGTTGAACGCTTACGTCCCGAAGGAAGCTTCCGAAATGGCGGCTGACGTTTTCCTGCCAGTCGGGCACTCCCTCGGATTTCCCACCATAAATCGAGGGCCAGCCCGTCCCGGCGGGAAGGACATGCTGGCGCACACCGACACCGGCCTGTTTCAGGCGGGCACCGTAACCAATCGTTTCATCATGCAGAGGATCGTCCTCCGCGGTGAATATCAGCGCCGGCGCGACGCCCGAAATACGAGAACAGAGGCAAGGCGCCGCGTAAGGGTGGCAACCGCCGCCGCTCAGATAGTGGCTCCAGCCCTCCGTCCAGCGTTGGCGCATGCCGATGGCTTCGGCCTTGCGGATTGAGGACGTGCCCATGAAGGGATCGAGCAGCGGCGAAATCAGGATCTGGCCGTCGAGCGCGTCCGGCATCTGGTCGCGCGCCTTCAGCGCCACACCGGCAGCGACATTGCCGCCTGCTTCTTCGCCAGCGACGAAGAGCAACGACTTCCGATCGCCGAGACCGGCGCGTTTGTTGGCGAGATAGGTGAAAACGGAGAAGGAGACTTCCAGCGCTTGCGGGAATATGTTGCCGGAAAGACTGCTATAATCGGCAGCAACGACGATGGCGCCGGCCTTGGCGAGGCTCATCGCCACCGGCCGGTCGACGTGTCTGTCGTTGTCCAGAAACGCGCCGCCATGCAAGTAAAGCACGATCGGCGGACCCTTGCCGTAATCGGCGCCCTGGTAGATGCGCGCGGAAACGGGGCCGACGGCCACCTTATCCAGCATCATATCTTTCCATTCCACCGTCATGCTTCCGGTCTCTTTTGCGTCGGCCACAAGCAGACAACACCTGCCGCTTGCATTTTATACGAAAAAGATATTGTTATTCCAACCAAGGAATAAGAAGCTATATCGCGATAACTCTGTTCCAGATCTCGAACAATGGTGCAACGCAAACTGCGGATTTGAACCCGATGGATCAGCTCTCGGCAATGCGCGTCTTCATTCGCGTCGTGGAGACGGGCAATTTCACCCGCGCCGCCGACATGCTCGCCATGCCCAAGGCGACAGTGACCAATCTCATCCAGGGCCTGGAAGCGCATCTGCGCACCAAGCTTTTGAATCGTACCACGCGCCGGGTCATGGTGACCACGGACGGCGCGCTTTATTACGAACGCGCCGCCCAGATCATTTCCGAGCTGGAAGAACTCGATGGCAGCCTCTCCAATTCCCAGAGTCTGCCGAGCGGGCGGCTGCGTGTCGAGATGGCCGGCGCCTTTGCCGATTGGATCGTCGTTCCGGCACTTTGCGATTTCTATCAGCGTTATCCCGATATCCGTATCGATCTCGGTGTCGGCGACCGCACGGTCGATTATCTTGCGGAAAATGTCGATTGCGCGCTGCGGGCCGGCACGCCGGCCGACCAGTCGCTGATTGCGCGGCGCGTGTCCGAAGTCGAGATGATCACCTGCGCTTCACCGGGCTACGTCCAGAAATTCGGCATGCCCGAGCGGCCGGAGGATCTGGAGGCGGATCACTACACCGTCAACTATTTCCGCGCACAGAATAACCGGACCCTGCCTTTCGAATTCCGCCGACACAACGAAGTGATCGAGACCAGTCCGCGTTACATCGCCTCGGTCAACGATAGCCGCACCTATCTGACGGCTGCGCTGACGGGTCTCGGCATCGCGCAGGTGCCGATCTTCATGGCGCGCGAGCCGATGGCAAGGGGCGAGCTCGTCCGCGTGCTGCCCGATTGGCGTCGCGATCCGCTACCGCTCTATGTCGTTTATCCGCCGAACCGCCACCTCAGCAACAAGGTGCGCGTCTTCGTCGACTGGCTGGTGAAGCTTCTGGTCGAGGCGAGACTGAACGACGTCTGAGCGCCAAGACAAATACGGCCCGGAAGGCAGTGGAAGCCTTCGACGGGCCGCAATGTACAACTTTGAACATCAAGCCTGTCGCACCGTAGCAAGGACGCGGCAGGCTCTGGAGGTTCGGGAGAGAGTGGCAGGGAATTCCACTCTCTCGCGATAAAACAGATATACGCACTCCCCGCTGGATTGTAAGGAAAAATTCCGCAATCGCGTTCACATAATTGCGATGACGGCTCTGCGCCGATATTCCCGCACGCGGTGGCGGACCGGGTGTCAATTCCCGATGGCTGGCTTCAGCAAGTCCTCAAGGCCGATGAGCGGCGGCCGGACGCCGCCGGTTTCGTCAGACCGCGCCGCCATTGGCGCGTAGCGTCTGGCCGTTGACCCAGCCGCCGTCCGGGCCGGCAAGAAAGGCAACCGCAGCGGCGATGTCTTCCGGTGTGCCGAGACGTTCCATCGGGTTCATTTTCGCCGTGCGGGCGATGAGTTCGTCCGACTTGCCGTTGAGGAAAAGGTCGGTGGCGACAGGACCGGGCGCGATCGCATTGACCGTGATGTTTCTGCCGCGCATCTCCTTGGCCATAATCGCCGTCAGTGTTTCCACGGCAGCCTTGGTAGCGGCGTAGACGCCGTAGGTTTCGAGCTTCAGGCCGACGACGGATGTCGAAAAGTTGATGACCCGGCCGCCGTCATGCAGACGCTTGGCGGCTTCCCTGAGCGTATTGAAGGTGCCTTTGAGGTTGACGTTGATCTGGCGATCGAAATTAACGTCGTCGGCCTCGGCAAGAGAAGACAGCATCATGATCCCGGCATTGTTGACGAGCACATCGACGCCGCCGAAGGCGGTTTCCGCGGCTTCGAACATGTGGCGGACGGCTTCGGCATCGCCGACATCGGCTTTCGCCGTCAGTGCCTTGCCGCCGGCCTGCTCGATCTCCTGGGCCAGTTCCTCGGCTGGAGCGGCATTGCCGGAATAGTTGATGACGACGGTGAAACCGTCCTTGGCGAGGCGTCGGGCGACTGCCGCGCCAATGCCGCGGGAAGCGCCGGTCACCAGTGCGACCTTGTTTTCGTTGCTGGCCATTTTCGTTCTCCTTCAGGGATGCGCCGCAGCGCGTTTTCGATGAGGAGAAGATGCCGCTTTTCTATGCGCGGATAATCAGGCATTATCCGGCATCACTATCCGGGAATAACGAACAAACAAGATGGACAGATTCGATGCCATGCGGGTCTTCTCCCGCGTTGTGGAACGCCGCAGCTTTACTCTTGCGGCCGAAGATAGCGGCCTGCCGCGCTCGACCGTCACCGATGCGGTGAAACAGCTCGAAGCCCGTCTCGGCGTGCGCCTGCTCCAGCGTACGACGCGTCATGTCAGCCCGACGCTCGATGGCCAAGCCTATTACCAGCGCTGCCTGTCGATCCTCGCCGATATCGAGGAAGCCGAAGGCGCCTTTGCCGGCGCCAAACCGAAGGGCATGCTGCGCGTCGACGTGCACGGCACGCTTGCCCGCCATTTCGTGCTGCCGAGCCTGCCGTCCTTCCTGGAGACCTATCCTGGGATCGAATTCTACATGAGCGAGGGCGACCGCCTGGTCGACCTGGTGCGCGAGGGCATCGACTGCGTGCTGCGCGTCGGCACGCCTCAGGACAGCGACATGATCGCGCGGCGCGTCGCCATGCTTGATGAGGTGACCCTCGCCTCCCCCGCCTATATCGCCCGTCACGGCCAGCCGCAGCATCCGGACCAGCTTGCCGGCCATCGCATGGTCGGCTTCCGCTCCAGCGGCACCGGCAGTCTGCTGCCGCTCGAATTCATCGTCGACGGCGCAGTAGCCCACATCGGCATCCCGGCGACCGTCGCGGTCAATGCCGCCGAAAGCTATATTTCAGCGGCGAGGATGGGCCTCGGCATGATCCAGATCCCGCGCTATCACGCTGAAAAAGATCTGGCCGAAGGCACGCTGGTCCAAGTGCTGCCGGATTTTCCGCCGACGCAAACACCGGTGTCCCTGCTCTATCCCCGTAACCGCCAGCTTTCGCCGCGCGTGCGCGTCTTCATCGACTGGCTGGTGAAGGTCTTCGCTCGACAAAATTCTGAAAACGCGCTTCACTAAAATGCGCTTTGCTAATATGAACGCCTCGGAGAACGCCATGGCACTCAACGATATCACCGTCTACCAAACGGAGGACGGCTTCGTTGTCGAATTCGGCGGCGAAGGCGAAGACAGAATTGCCGTGACGCTGCTCAGCACGCCTGAACTGACGCCGGAAAACGCCGTCTTGCGGGCCAAGGCCTTACTTGCCGCAGCAATCGAACCTGCCCGTGGCGACGGCAGGCGCAGCAAGGACCCCGCTTTGCTCGAGGAAGAGCTGGAGGAGGGTCTGGAGGATACCTTCCCGGCGAGCGACCCGGTCTCGGTCACATCCTCCTCGATCCCGATGCGCGATCCGAATGCCGGCCGCTGATCCCTGTCGCGCAAACGTATGAAACGGTTTTGGGATGACGCCAAGCGCGCTGAATGTTATTTGCATCTGATATGACCGATTGTGGAACGATATCAGGCGCGATCGGCGTCGGCGCACTTGCCGGCGAAAGCCTCAGAAAATTTTTCGAGCGCGATGCGATCACCGTCTCTCGCGACCTGCTCGGCTGCCATCTGACCGTGGATGGCGTCGGCGGACGCATCACCGAGACCGAAGCCTATTTTCCCGATGACGAGGCCTCGCACAGCTTCCGCGGCCCGACCAAGCGCAACGGCGCCATGTACGGCAAGCCGGGCAACGTCTATATCTACCGCATCTACGGCATGTACTGGTGCCTGAATTTCGTCTGTCATCCGGGCTCGGCTGCCCTCATCCGCGCCCTGGAGCCGGAAACGGGAATCCCTCAGATGATGGAGCGGCGCGGCACCGATATGCTGACGGCGCTCTGCAGCGGGCCCGGCAAGCTCTGCCAGGCGCTCGGCATCGATATCGCGATCAACGACAGGCTGCTCGATCGCTCGCCCTATGCGATTGCGCCGTCAGCACCCGTGCCGATCATCTCGGGAAAGCGCATCGGCATCACGAAAAACGCCGAAGCACCATGGCGCTTCGGCATTCAGGGATCGCGTTATCTCAGCAAGCCGTTCCGCTAATCACTACTCCATCACCGCGCTGTGGTCGACGGCGGGTGCTGCCTTCGGCTTGCGCAGCAGCAGAACCAGCGGAATGACCGCAAGCGACATCAGCATCAGCAGCTTGAAATCGTCCATATAGGCGATGATCGTCGACTGCAGCGTGATGATTTCGTTGAGCGAAGCGCGGCCGGCAGCCGTCAGCGGGCTTAGCCCCTGTGCCGCGACTGCGTTGAAGGCGTGATTGAACGGCGTCACATAGGCTGCGATCGATTCGTGATTGCTCTGTGTGTTTTCGACGATCAGCGCCGAGACGATCGAGATGCCGACCGACGAGCCGATGTTTCGCGACAGGTTATAGAGGCCGGTGCCGTCGCCGCGCATATGGGCGGGCAGCGTGGCAAAGGCGATCGTCGTCAGCGGCACGAACAGGAAGCCGAGGCCGGCGCCCTGGATGAAACCGACGGAGACGATCGTCCATTGTGAGACATCGGGCGTCCAGCCGGTCATGTCGTACATCGCCCAGGCGGTAAGACCGAGACCGAGCACCAGCAGCAAGCGCGTATCGACCTTGCCGATCAGCCGTCCGACGATGAACATGCAGAGCATGGTGCCAAGCCCGCGCGGCCCCATCACGATGCCGGCGGTGATCACGGGATAGCCCATCAGCGTTTGCAGATAGGGCGTCATCAGCGCCAGCGAGGCGAGATAGGTGATGCCGATCACGAAGATGAAGATCATGCTGATCGAGAAATTCTGGTCGAGAAACAGCTTCGGGTTCACGAAGGATTTCTCTGCCGTCAGCGTGTGCACGATCAGCAGATAGAAGGCGGCAGCGCAGATCAGCGCCTCGATGACGATCTCGCCCGAGGAGAACCAGTCGAGCTGCTCGCCGCGGTCGAGAAAGAGCTGCAGCGCGGCAATGCCGAGGCTCATCATCCCGAAGCCGAACCAGTCCAGCTTGGCAAGCAGATCCCTCTTGGTCTCGGTGACGAAGACGACGATGCCCATGAAGGCCAGCGCGCCGATCGGCACGTTGATATAAAACACCCAGCGCCAGCTGATATTGTCGGTCAGCCAGCCACCGATGACAGGCCCAAGCACCGGCCCGACCATTACCGAGACGCCGAAAAGGGCCATGGCCGAGCCGCGCTCCTCGACGGTATAGATATCGAGAAGGATGCCCTGGGAAAGTGGCACCAGCGATGCGCCGAACAGGCCCTGCAGCAGGCGGAAGGCGACGATCTGGTTTAGTGATTGCGCCAGGCCGCAGAGCACGGAAGCAACCACGAAACCGACGATGGCGACGAGCAGCACGCGTTTGCGACCGAACTTGGCGGCAAGAAAGCCCGACGGCGGCGTCATGATTGCCGCCGCGACGATATAGGAGGTCAGGACCCAGTTGATCTGGTCGGCGGAGGCCGACACGCTGCCCTGGATATAGGGCAGCGCCACGTTGGCGATCGTCGTGTCCAGCGCCTGCATGATGACGGCGAGAATGACGCAGGCCGTGATCGCACCGCGATTGGCAATCGGCGTCGCCGGAGAAGCGGAAGTGTTACTCATGATCCTTGCCCTGAGGCCGACCCAGAAGCTTGTTGACGAAATCAGGCAGGCCGCGGGCATGGCCGGTCTCGACATCGACCACCGTGCTCATGCCGACGCGCAGCGGCGGCTTGCCGTGGGTCTCATCGATACTGACTCGCATCGGAATGCGCTGGACGACCTTCACCCAATTGCCCGTGGTATTCTGCGCCGGCAGCAGCGAGAAGCTGGAGCCGGAGGCCGGGCTGATGCTCTCGACTTTGCCCTTCCATGTGACGCCGGGATAGGTGTCGATATAGATATCGGCCGTCTGGCCGGGTTTGACGTAGGTGAGCTCGGTTTCCTTCGGGCTGGCGGCGATCCACAGGTGGTCGGTGGCAACAAGCGAAAACGCCTGCTGCGAAGCCTGCAGATAGGAGCCGACCTGCAGCGCGTTGACATTGGTGACGATGCCGTCGAACGGCGCCTTGACGACGCTGTGGTCGAGTTCGCGCTGGGCATTGTCGACATTCGACTTGGCCTGCAGGTAGAGCGGGTTCTCCTCGAGCGGCTGATCGGCGGAGCCGCCGAGCTGGGCAAGCGTGGTTGCGGCTTCCGCCTTGGCGACGGTCACCTTCTGCTCAGCGGCTTCGAGATTGTGCTTGGCCTCGTCATAGGCCGAGCGGGTCGCGCCGCCGCTGGTCACCAGGTTCTGCTGACGGTCGAATTCCTCCTGGTAATAGGGAATATCGGCCTCGGCCTGGGTGATCTCGGCCAGCGACTGCTGATAGCTTGCCTTGAGGTTCATGATCTGGTTGCGCTGGACGCCCAGCTGGGCCTCGGCGCCGGCAAGCGCGATCTTGAAGGAATCGGCCCTGAGGCTGAAGAGCACTTGCCCCGCCTTGACCGCCTCGTTCTCATGCACGTTGATCTGGTCGACGATGCCTGAGACATCGGTGGTAAGCCCGACCATATCGGCCTGGATATAGGCGTTGTCGGTCGACATCACCTGACCGCCATTGACGTAATAATAACCACCGACGACGAGCGCCACCGGCAGCAATGCAAACAGGATCGGCCGCGTGAGACTGCGCCGGCGGCGGACCTTGTTGCCGCCAGGCGCAGCCACGGCGGCAGCCGGCGCTGAATTGGATGAAGGCGCTTCGGCTACCGTTTCCTGCTGTTTCGCTTCGTTTTCTTCGACAGGAGTCTTGGTCTTGGCATTGGCGTCGGCAACGACGCGGAGGGGGGATTGATCAGCCATCGTTCGTCTCATTCTCGTCAACCGGGCTCCGGCATGCCTGAACCAGGTTCGTCTTCATTACGGATAGGATGTGGAAAAGCAGCTCGCGCTGTTCTGGCGAAACGCCTTGCAACGCTTCTGCGCGGGTGGTGTCGCCGAGCTCGCGCATTTCGGCGAGCAACGGGTGCGCCTCGTCGCGCATGTAGAGCAGCCAGATGCGCCGGTCGGTCGGGTGCTGGCGGCGCTCAATCAGCCCGCGCTCGGCGAGCTTGTCGAGAATGCGCACCAGCGTGATCGGCTCGACTTCGAGGATTTCGGCAAGGCCGCCCTGATGGATACCCTCGTTATTCGAGAGATAGGCAAGCGTCTGCCATTGCGACCGGGTCAGCCCAAGGCACTTCGCGCGCTGCTCGAACCGCTTGCGCAGCAGCCGCGCGACGTCGTGGAGAAGGAAACCGAGGGTCGGAGTGGCGTTCATGAAAACCTGTGACCGTTATTTATAAGCATACTTATAATATCGGTAGATATATTGAGCATGTACGCTGCACAAGGGCATGGATGGCAGATTCAACGGAAGCGGCCAAAATGCCGCAGACCAGCTCCGTCCCTATTTCTGCGGTAGGTACAGCCTCCGGAGGAGGCGCGGCGCGCCGCCCCCGACGAGATCGACGATGATGCCCCTCACATGCTGGAACAGGAGTTCGACTGGGGCCGAACTCGCGCCCTGCTACCCCGGGAGAGACGAGATCGTCGAGAGCGGATGCCCTCCCGTGACGTTTTGATGGATTCCGGAATCGTTACCAATTGGCATTTGCAATTTTTCGTCGCTGCCGTTTATAGTCCAATTCCATAGGGTTACGATTTTTCCGATGTGCATTGCGTGCCGGCCTTCCTTTTCCAAGGGATTGAATGCCGGGGGAATCACGGGGGCAAAGGCCCTCATTCAAAGCAGCAAGACATGAACAGCATCACTTCATCTTGAGGTTGGCGGCAGTGAATCGGCCGTCGAGATTGGAGGACCGGTATGACTTACGCGCTTCGACAGATGGTGGTGCTTGGCTGTATTGCCGCATTCATGCCTCTCCCCGCGCTGGCCCAGAGCGCTCCGCCGCCCCCGCCGGTCACCGTCGCCAAGCCTGTCGTGCGCGATGTCGTCGACAGCGACGAGTTCATCGGCCGTTTCGAGCCCGTCGACGAAGTCTCCGTCCGTTCGCGCGTCGGTGGTTACCTGGAGGAAATCCATTTCCAGGACGGCGCCCTGGTCAAGCAGGGCGATCTGCTCTTCGTCATCGACCAGCGGCCGTTCGTCACCGCGCTTAATCAGGCAAAGGCGGCACTCGAAGCCTCGCAATCCGCCCTGGTCTTTGCCGATGCGCAGTATAAGCGCGCGCAATCGCTTGCTTCGAGCGGCAGCCAATCGGCGCAGACGCTGGACGATCGCCGCCGCGAATTCGATTCGGC
Organism: Rhizobium sp. WSM4643; assembly: GCF_025152745.1. Lineage (NCBI taxonomy): Bacteria > Pseudomonadati > Pseudomonadota > Alphaproteobacteria > Hyphomicrobiales > Rhizobiaceae > Rhizobium > Rhizobium sp. WSM4643. Next base: position 3,441,450 of record NZ_CP104040.1, read on the forward strand.
TGAGGCCAATGTCCGCGGCGCCCAGGCTGCCGCCGATCGCGCATCTCTCGACATGGAATATACCGAAATCAAAGCGCCGCTCAGCGGCCGCATCGACCGCCGCCTGATCTCCGCCGGCAACCTCGTGCAAACCGACCAGACCATTCTCACGACGATCGTTTCTCTCGACCCGATCGATTTCTATTTCGACGTCGATGAGCGCCGCCTGCTGAATTTTGCCGACACGGCCCGCAAGCTGGGCAAGGATCTCCAGCAGGGCGGTGGCGGACTGGATGTATCCGTCACGATCTCCGATCCCAATGCCAAGCCATTCAAAGGAAAGCTCGATTTCGCCGAAAATCGGGTCGACAATGAGAGCGGCACCATTCGTCTGCGTGCCCGCTTCCCCAACCCCGATCTCGTCCTTCAGCCCGGCCTCTTCGGTCGCATACAGGTCGAAGCCTCGAACACCTACCGGGCCATTCTCGTGCCCGACGAGGCGATCGGCTCGGACCAGAATGAGCGCGTCGTTTATGTCGTCGCCGAAGACGGCACGGTGTCGACCAAGCCCGTAAGGCCTGGGCCGAGGCTCTACGGCTACCGCATCATACGCGAGGGCCTCGATGGCACCGAGACGATCATTGTCAACGGCCTGATGCGCGCCCGACCGGGTGCAAAGATTACGCCTCACATGACCGAACTGCCGCAGGAGCGGCAGGACACTGCGCCCGAAACCGCCGGCGCGGAGAGCGGACAATGAGATTTGCTCATTTTTTCGTGGACCGACCGATCTTTGCGGCCGTCATCTCGATCCTGCTTCTCGTCGTCGGTGGCATTGCCTATACGCAATTGCCGGTATCGCAGTATCCGGAGATAGCGCCGCCGACCATCGTCGTGCGCACCTCTTATCCGGGTGCCGACCCGCAGACGATCGCCGATACCGTTTCAACGCCGCTTGAACAACAGATCAACGGCGTCGAAGACATGCTTTATATGTCTTCTTACTCCAGCGCCGACGGCGCCATGTCACTGACGATCACCTTCAAGCTCGGCACTGATCTCGACAAGGTCCAGGTGCTCGTCCAAAACCGCGTTTCCATCGCCCTTCCCCGTCTTCCCGAAGAAGTCCAGCGGCTTGGGGTGACCACCGACAAAAGCTCGCCGGATCTGATGATGGTCGTGCACCTGCTGTCGCCGTCGCACCGCTATGACCAGCTTTACGTCTCGAATTACGCCCGCAACCGCATACGCGACGTTCTCGTGCGCCTTGACGGCGTCGGCGACGTGCAGATCTTCGGCGAGCGCCAGTATTCGATGCGAATCTGGCTGGATCCGGAAAAGCTCTCCGCTTACGGGATGACATCCGACGACGTCGTCTCCGCGTTGAGAGACCAGAACGTTCAGGTATCAGGCGGCAAGATCGGTGCCCCACCCGTCACCGGCAAAAATGCATTCGAATATACGGTGCGAACGGATGGCCGTTTCTCCGACGTGCGCGAGTTCCGATATGTCATTGTGAAATCGACGACATCGGGCCGGCTCGTGCAGTTACAGGATGTCGCCCGGATAGAACTCGGCGCACAGGATTACGTCACCAACAGCTATCTCAACAACGATCCCGCAGTTGCTCTCGGCATCTTCGCCCGGCCGGGAACCAACGCCCTGGACACCGCCCATCAAGTCCAGACGCTCATGAAGGACTTATCCCAGAATTTCCCGCCGGGTCTGGAATATCGTATCGTCTACGACACGACCGAATTCATCTCGGATTCGATCACCGAGGTCTACAAGACCATCGCCGAAGCGGCCATCCTGGTAGCAATCGTCGTTCTTGTCTTCCTGCAATCCTGGCGAACCGCGATCATCCCCATCATTGCCATCCCGGTATCGCTGATCGGTACCTTCGCCGTCCTGCTCGCCTTCGGCTTCTCGCTCAACATGCTCACCCTGTTCGGTCTCGTGCTGGCGATCGGTATCGTTGTCGACGACGCGATCGTGGTGGTGGAAAACGTCGAGCGCAATCTGGCGCGCGGCATGACGCCGAAGCAGGCGTCCCATGTCACGATGGACGAAGTCGGAACCGCCGTCGTCGCTATCTCGCTGGTGCTGATCGCCGTGTTCGTCCCGACGGCCTTCATTCCAGGCATCTCAGGACAGTTCTACAGACAGTTCGCGGTTACGATCGCTGTCACCACTGCAATTTCCGCGTTGAATTCGCTCACGCTGTCGCCCGCCCTCGCAGGCATATTGCTGAAAGCCCATGACCACGAAACCAAGCGCACCAATGTCGCCTCGCGCCTCGGAAGAGGGCTTGCAAACGGCTTCAATCATGGATTCGATCGGCTGAGTTCCGGCTATTCATGGACCGTTCGCCATCTGGTCAGCAGCTGGGTTGGATTGACAGCGGCAATGGTCACCTTCGTTTGCCTGCTCGGAGCGACCTGGTACATTGGCACGAAAGTTCCCGCGGGCTTTATCCCGACCATGGACCAGGGTTACGCGATCATCGTCATCCAGCTTCCGGACGGCGCCTCACTTGCACGTACCGACGCCGTCGTCAAACAGGTCGGCGATATCGCCCGCACCGTGCCCGGTGTCGGCAATGCGGTGCAATTTGCCGGCTTCAGCGGGGCGACCTTCACCAATGCCTCGAATGCCGGCGTCGTCTTCGTCCCGTTCAAATCCTTTGCCGAGCGAGAAGAGGGCGGCGAGACCGCCAACAAGATCATCGGCGAGCTCTACGGCAAGCTGCAAAGCATCCAGGAAGCCTTCATCATTGCCATCCCGCCGCCGTCCGTGCGTGGCGTCGGCAATTCCGGCGGCTTCAAGATGCAGATTTCCGATCTCGAAAACGCCGACATGACGCGCGTGCTCGGCCTGGCCCGACAGATGATGGGTGCGGCGGCAACGACCGAGGGGCTAACCGGTGTCTTTACGACATTCTCCGATGCAAGCCCGCAATATTTCCTGGCGATCGACCGTGACAAGGCGCGTTTCCTGAATGTGCCGATTCCCAATATCTTCAATGCCCTTTCCATCAATCTCGGCGTCGCTTATGTGAACGATTTCAATGCGTTCGGCCGCGTCTACCAGGTTCGCGCCCAGGCCGACCGGCAATATCGCATGGACCGGGAAGACATCCTCGCCCTCAAAGTCCGATCGGCGACCGGCGCGCTGGTTCCGCTTGGAACCTTGATGGACATCCAGGATGCCAGCGGCCCGGCCCTTGTCCAGCGCTACAACATGTATGTCTCGGTGCCGCTTCAGGGCAATCCGACGCCGGGCACGTCGACGGGCGATGCGATCGCCAAGATGGAGGCCTTAGCAGCCAAGATCCTGCCGCAGGGAACGACCTTCGAATGGACGGAACTCGCCTATCAGGAGACCCACACCGGCAACACGGCCATCTACATCTTCGCCCTGTCTGTCATCTTCGTCTTCCTGGCGCTGGCGGCACAATATGAAAGCTGGGTTCTGCCGCTCGCGATCATTCTCATCGTCCCGCTGGCGGTGCTTGCGGCGCTGATCGGGGTCTCGCTGAGGGGAATGGACAACAATGTCCTGACCCAGATCGGCCTGATCGTCCTGATCGGCCTTGCCGCCAAGAACGCCATTCTGATTGTCGAGTTCGCCAGGCAGGCGGAAGACGAGGGCAAATCGCCGGTAGAGGCGGCCATCGAGGCCAGCCATCTTCGCCTGCGCCCGATCCTGATGACGGCATTCGCCTTCATCTTCGGTGTTCTGCCGCTTGCGATCGCCACCGGCCCCGGCGCAGAAATGCGCCAGTCGCTCGGCACCGCCGTCTTCTCGGGCATGCTCGGCGTGACGATCTTCGGCCTGTTTCTGACGCCGGTCTTTTACGTCGTGCTGCGCGGTTGGCGCCGCAAGCGGCCGGCCACTGTAGAGCCAGCGAAGACGGAGCCGGTTGAGCAAGGGGTCGTCTGACACGACCCCACCGGCAGGAGAAACGGAAGTCAGGTCGAAAACAGATGCACTTGGCCTTGCCACAGGCGGGCGACGGTGAGCTTGCCGCTGCGATAGGCGCGCGTATCGAGATTGAGCCGCCTCGGCCGTATGTCGGGTTCATCGTTCGGCGTGTGACCGTGAACGACGAGTTTCGGCAACGGCACCCGGCTTTCGAGAAACCGCTGGCGGATGAGGACCAGATCCTCGTCCGTCTGCTCGCTGAGCGGCAGCTTCGGATTGATGCCCGCATGCACGAAAATCACGTTCGGGGTCTCCAGCAGGACGGGCATCGCCCGCATGAAATCGATATGCGTGCGCGGCAGCGACTGGCGGATGAAGGCATCAAGCTTCGCGCCGGAGGGAAAGACCAACGGCAGGTGCTCCGGATCGAGGCCATAGGATTTGAGCGACTCCGCCGACCCCATCTGCATCCAATCGTCATAGGAGGTCCAGCCGTCGATATAGTCGAGCATGGCGACTTCGTGATTGCCGGCAAGGCAGATGCGATCGAATCCATCAGGCGGCGGCTCCATCAGGTGGTCAATGACCTGGGACGATTCCGGGCCGCGGTCGACATAGTCCCCGAGCGTGACGATCAGCTTGCGCCCGGGCAACTGCGCGCCATCACGCAGGATCGCCTCCTCGGCCTTCACAAGCAGATCATACCGACCGTGAATGTCGCCGATCGCATAGGTTGGGATAGCGGCAATATCCAGCGTCAGACGCGGTCTCGGCTGGCGTGCCATTTTCGAAACCTCGCTGTTGCGAGCACGAGAGTCGCTCATCATATTTCTCGATAGCCCTGGTTCACCGTAAGTAGAGTGAAGGACAACGCAATCAAGCTGGTAAGAAAATTCAAAGCTTTCGGGTTTTGTAGAAAAACCGGCCTTATCATTCGAGGGGCAATCCCTCACTCCTATATCCGTCGAGAAAAGAGTGACCGATGGGAACGGTATCGCAATTTCATCAGAGCCTGAGAGCTCCCGCGCATCGCATCGAAAGCGAAGAGGAGGCGATATCCACGGCCCGCGACCTCGCCGCCGCATTCCGGCATCACGCGAGCGAGCGCGATATCAACCGCATCCTACCCTTTGCCGAGCTTGATGCGCTGTCGGTATCGGGGCTGACTGCAATCGCGGTGCCGCCCGACCACCAAGGGCTCGACGTGTCGAACGCCTTGCTCGCCGAAATCGTTGCAATCATCGCCGAGGGCGATCCTTCGATCGGCGAGGCGCTGGAAAATCATTTTTGCATGCTGGAAACCCTCCGCACCCAGGCTGCCGAAGATTTGAAGGCATCGCTGTTTGCCCGCGTGCTGCTCGGCGACCGCTTTTCGGGCGCCGCCTTCACCGACGGAGCTGCGCTTGCGGCCGAAGGCCCGGGCTACCGCCTGAGTGGGCGCACGCGACAGGCGCCCGGTATTCTATTCGCCGACTGGATCGCCGCTGCCGCCACCGCCCCGCCCAGCCGCCCGGTGACGCTCTACCTTGCACGGGCTGACGAAGGCGTGCAGGTGGTCGACGATTGGGACGGCTTCGGCCAGCGCACCAACGGATCAGCGACGGTGATCGTCGCCACACTTCATGTCAATGCCGATGCGATTGCCCCTGCCCCCTCGTCCGGATATTCGACCGGCATCTCGCTCGGCCTGCTGCTCAAGGCCGGCGTCAGCCTGGGCATCGCGCGGGCCGCATGGAGCGACCTGATGACCGCGATTGGCGATCGCAGCGCGACCGTCCTCCCGCGAATCGGCGGCCGCGCCATCCGTATCGAAGCGACAGCGGCAGCCTTGGAACGGGCTGGGCGCAAACTCGACATTGCCCAGGTCAATCCTGTTGAGGCAGCGATGGCGGACGCGCATTTTTCCGCCTCGGCCGCCGCAATCCTTGCCGGGGAAACGGCGCTCGACACCGCAAACGCGCTGTTTGAACTTGCAGGGGAAACATCGGCCGGCATCGGGCTCAATCTCGACCGCCATTGGCGCAATGCCCGCATTCACGCGCTATCGCTGCCGCACGATAAACTGGTGCATGCCGCAGGCGAATATATGTCGAAGGTTGGCGGCGCCTAATCAGCTGGCGGCGGAGATCGGGAATTCTTCCGCCGTACCGTCGACGCGGCCACCGCCGGCGACGAATTGCTCAAGGGTCATATTGTCGAGAATGGCGGCGATCGCGTCCCGAACGTCGGTCATCGAGCGCCGCACCTGACAGGTTTCCGGATCGGCACAGTCGTCGCAGGCCTCGTAAGCCGTTCGGCTGGCGCAACGGATGGGCGCTAGGGGCCCGTCGAGCGTGCGGATGACATGGCCGATGCGGATTTCGGAGGCCGGCCGCGACAGGGAATAGCCGCCGCCCGGTCCCTTTTTCGAGCGCAGGATGCCGACATTGCGCAGTTCGAGCAGGATCGTATCGAGAAACTTCTTCGGGATATTGTTGCGGGCCGCGATGTCGTTGATGAAGGCGGTCTCACCCGGCGCCAGCCGCGCCAGGTCGACCAGCGCCTTCAGCCCGTATTTTCCCTTTTTCGTCAGCATCGTCGTCGCCTTGTAGAAATCGCAGTATTATCCTGCCAATAGCAGGCAAATAGCGTCAAAAGCGTGAACATACAACAAAATAGCTATTATTTATAGCTTGTATCGGCAACATCCACAGGCCCGCACGGCAGCCTTGACAAAGACCGGCCGCCGCGCGCTTTCCGCTCACCTCGGTCAGATCGTCTTCAGCATGCCGCCGTCGACGAAATAGGTCGAGCCGATGCAATAGCTCGCACGCTCCGAACTGAGGAAGACAAAGACGTTGGCCAGCTCCTCCGGCGTGCCGAACCGTTTGGAGGCGGCGTGCTCGTTGGCGACGCTCTGCAGATAGCCCTCCCAGTTGCCGCCGGTTTCGGCGGTCAATTGCTTGGCGGTCTTGATCCAGTCGGGCGTCAGGATCAGGCCGGCATTGACACAGTTGACACGGATATTGTCCTTGATGAGTTCGGTCGAGAGCGTCTTCGAAAACATCATCAGCGCCGACTTGCTGACGTTGTAGATCGGCTCGTACCAGAGTGGCTGGACAGCGCAGATCGAGGCGTTGTGCAGGATCACTCCGCCGCCGCGTTCCTTCATCTGCGGCGCGATGCCGCGCGCCAGCCGCACGGCGGCCATCACATGCAGGTCCCAATAGGTCTGCCACTTCTCGTCGGGCGCCTCCATCACCGTCTCGTTCGATCCGGTGCCGGCATTGTTGATGAGGATGTCGGCGCCGCCTTTTGCGGCCGCCGCCGCGATGATCGCCTCGGTTCCCGCAACCGTCGCCACATCGGCCGCGACAGCGGCGGCGCTGACGCCGTACGTCTCGGCGATACGGGCGGCTTCCGCCTCGAGCCGTTCGCCGCCGCGTGCTGCCAGCACGAGGTCGGCGCCCTCGGCCGCCAATCCCTCGGCGATCGCCAGTCCGATGCCGACCGACGCACCTGTTATGACGGCAGTCTTTCCCTTCAATCCGAGATCCATGTCTTCCTCCGCAAAACGGCCGGAGATCCCGGCCTGATGTGCTGAGTGTTCCGCCAATGAATACCGGGCGTCAAGCGCCTGCACTCCTCTTGCGGCAGACGCCGATCTGTCGCATGCCTGCATCAACGGATGGGAGGAGTTTTGATGCGACGTTATTCAGCCTGCATAGAGTGGCTGTTTGCCGAAGAGGGCGACAGCTTTCCCGATCGCATCCGCCGCGCCCATGCAGCCGGCCTGACGGCGATCGAATTCTGGCGCTGGACCGACAAGGATCTGAATGCGATCGAGGCGGCGCTGAAGGAAACCGGCCTTGCCGTCTCCAGCCTCGTCGCCGAACCGATGATCGCACTGACCGACGCCGCCAACCGGCAGGTCTGGCTCAAAGGCCTTGCCGAATCCGTGACTGCCGCGAAGCGTCTCGGCGCGCCGGTGCTAATTGCCCAGGCGGGCGACGATCTCCCGGGCTTGAGCCGCGAAGAACAGCGCCGGGCGCTCACCGAAACGCTGAGAGCCGGCGCCGATATCCTCAAAGGCAGCGGTGTGCGCCTCGGCGTCGAGCCGCTCAATATCCGCATCGACCATATCGGCTATTTCCTCGATTCGACCCGCGAAGGCCTCGACATCATCGACGACGTCGCTCGCCCCGAGATCGGCATCGTCTACGACATCTACCATTCCGCCGTGATGGACGAGCGCAGCGAAGACGTGCTGAACGGCCGTCTCGACCGTATCATCCACGTCCATGTCGCCGATCACCCCGGCCGCAACGAGCCGGGCTCCGGCAGCATCGACCTTGCTCTACGCCTCGGCTGGATCTTCGCCAACGGTTACGACGGCGCCGTCGGTCTGGAGTACCGGCCGACCAGGCCCGGCGCGGACGCAGTCAAGGCCGCGATTGCTTCGCTCGGCGGTTAAACCTCGGCGGCATCGACGCTTGCCACCGCCTTGCAGGGTCCGGCAGAGCGGCGCTCGATAATGCGCGAGGCAATCATGATGCGCCGCGCCGGCATGCCGGGGAGGCGTGGATTCTCGATGCGCTCGAGCAAGAGCCGCAGCCCGACGGCCCCGCACTCCTGCCCCTCCATCCTCACCGTCGTCAGCGCCGGTGAGATCTGCGTTGCCGGCGAGTAGTCGCCGAAACCGACGACCGAAATATCGTCGGGAATGCGGTATCCCTGACCAAGCAGCTCGGAAACCACGGTCAGTGCCAGCCCGTCATGGGCGCAGAAAAAAGCCGTTGGCCGGATGCCCCTTTGCTTCAGTGCCTGGTAGGCCGTCGCGAAGCCGTTCTGCTCGTCGAACTGCATAACATGAAGCGCAACGTCAGGATAACGTTCGGCGACTTCGCGGGCGCCGTAATGCCGCTCTTGGCGTCCCCGCAGGCCCGGCATGCCATAGACGTAAACAATGGACCGATGGCCGAGCCCAACCAGATACTCTACCACCGCCTGCCCTGCCTCATGGTCGGTGCCGCCGACATGGTCTATCTGCTCAAGCGCATCGACCCAGCCGAAACGCACGATCGGAACGCCGGTGGCACTCACCGCCGCCACAGCCTCACGAGCGTGCGGACCGACGAGCATCAGCCCGTCGCAAGTGCGCGCCAGCTCTTCCAACTGGCCGGAATCATGGGTCCAGCGTACGCGTAGCGTCATGCCGAGCCGATGAGCCTCGCGCTGCACACCGTTCTGCACCTGCATATAGAGCTCACTGTTGACGGCATCGAGATCGTGAAAGACGACCGCGACCTCGCCGGCAGTACCCTGCCCGGCAGGCTTGATATAGCCGAGGCGCTGCGCCGTCTCGCGGATCAGCGCGCGCGTTTCTTCGCTGACGCCGCTCTTGCCGGCAAGTGAGCGCGACACCGCGTATTTCGACAGGCCGACCTCCCGCGCGATCGTCTGCAATGTAACCCGGCCCCTGCTTCCCACGTGGCACCTCAGCGTTCGATTGATGCGCGCTGGCTATAGCAATCGCGCCGGTAAAGCAAATTTATACACTAACGTAAACATAACGCTTTACCTAACAATATCCAAATGTAATCTTTTCTCCATCCAAGCCCACAGCAAAAATAATGATAAGGGCACGGATTTTTGGAGGAGATCCCTATGATCAAGCTGAAACGACGTGCGTTTCTGGCCGGGACGTCGGCCGCCCTGATATTACCGGCCCTGCCGGTTTTCGCCGCTGACTTCAAGGAAGCGGATATCCTGAAAACGAAGGTGTCGAGCGGCGCCCTGCCGGGTCTGAAGGACCGGCTTCCTGAAAATCCGCTCGTCATCAAACCGGTCGAAAGCGTCGGCAAATACGGCGGCGACTGGAACATGGCGCTGGTTGGCGGCGGGTCGCTGTCGATGCTGTTTCGCTACCAGGCCTACGAACCGCTGCTGCGCTACACCCCCGACTGGTCAGGCGTGACGCTGAACGTTGCCGAGTCTTTTGAGGGTGACGCCGATTCCAGAGTCTATACGATCCGCCTGCGCAAGGGAATGAAATGGTCGGACGGTCATCCCTACACCACTGCCGACATCAAGTTCTGGTACGACACCGTCTTTACCGACAAGCGCGTCGCCTTCGTCGGCCAGGATCATTGGAAGTCCGGCGGCAAGCCGGCCAAGCTGGAGATCGTCGACGAGCAGACCTTCAAGGTCACCTTCGACAAGCCGAACGGTCTTTTCCCGCTGCAGGTCGCCTGGGCAAACAACGACCAGACGACGCGCACGCCAAAGCATTATCTCGAGCAGTTCCACATGGACTTCAATCCGAAGGCCGATGAACTCGCCAAGCAACGCGGCTTCGAAAGCTGGATCGCCTCCTTCCAGGCGGCCGCCGGTTTCCAGGACGACAACGCCTTCTTCTTGAACTCCTCGAAGAAGCCCTGCGTGCATGCCTGGATGTTCACCATAGCACCCGGCGAAAACACCGAACGCGCCGTTGCCGAGCGCAATCCCTACTATTGGAAGGTCGATACCGAGGGCAACCAGCTGCCCTATATGGACCGCATCGTCTACCAGATGGTCGCCGACCCGCAGGTTCTGCTGCTGAAGGCCATGCAGGGCGAAGTCGACCTGATGGACCAGTATATCGCCACGCCGAACAACAAATCGGTTCTCTACGATGCGCGTGAGCAGGGCGGCTATGATTTCTACACGCTGACTTCGACCGAAGCCAATGTGATGAATTTCATCTTCAACCTGAACCACAACGACGAGACCAAGCGGACGCTCTTCCGGAACAAGGATTTCCGCGCGGCACTCTCGACCGCGCTCGACCGGCAGTCGCTGATCGATGCCGTGCTCGTTGGCCAGGGCGCGCCTGCCCAGCCGTCGATCAAGAAGGAAGACCCGCTTTACAATGAGCAGCTCGCCACCCAGTTCACCGCCTATGACGTCGACAAGGCAAATGCCATGCTCGACCAGCTCGTGCCGAAGCGCGACGACCAGAACTTCCGCCTCGACGAAAAGGGCCGCCGCCTGACGATCATCTTCGAGATCGACCAGGCGCGCGCCGTCTTCCTCGATCTCTTCCAGCTGGTCATTCCGATGTTCCAGGCGGTCGGGATCGATGCGCAGATGCGCTCGATGGACCGTTCGCTCTGGGAGACGCGCGTCCGCCAGGGCCGTGATTTCGATGCGACCGCCCACCAGTTCGGCGCCAATGGCGGCGTCGCCGCCATGCTGGACCCGCGCTATTACGTGCCGACCGATGCCAACGCCATGTATGCCCCGGCCTGGCAACTCTGGTATCGCGACCGCGCCAATGCCAATGCCGAGGAACCGCCGGAAAGCACGAAGAGCCAGCTTGCGCTCTACGACAAGCTGAAGGCGACGTCCGACTCATCAGGCCAGCGCGAAGTCATGAAGCAGATCCTGCAAGGCGCCGCCGACAATTTTTATGTCTTCGGCATCTCGCTGCCGCCCGACGGCTACGGCATCGTCAAGAACAACATGAAGAACATTACCAAGATCATGCCGAACTCCTTCGGCTGGCCGACGCCCGCTCCGACGATGCCGGAGCAGTTCTATAAGGCCTGATGGCCCATTCCCCATGATGCATGCTAGGCGCCGGCCCTTCCGGTTGGCGCCGAGGTTTTTCTTTTGCCAATGATTGGATGAAGACGATGCTCGATGCCAGGAAACGGAACACCCACGCGCTGAGGACGCCGGACTGGTTCAAGACCGCGACCCGCTGGACCCAGCTGACTTTCGTGGAAGACGACCCGGAGAAATACGATCCGGCCTTCTGGATCGACGTGTTCAAGCGTACGAAGTCGAACGCGGTCTGCCTCAGCGCCGGCGGTTACATCGCCTATTATCCCAGCGACGTGCCCTACCACTATGTCAGCAAATATCTCGGCGACAAGGATATCTTCGGCTCGCTCGTCGATGCCGCCCGCAAGCTCGACATGCATGTCATGGCCCGCGTTGACCCGCATGCGATCCATGACGATGCCGCCAAAGCCCATCCGGAATGGGTGATGATCAATGCCGACGGAACCCCGCGCCGCCACTGGGCCTATCCCGATGTCTGGGTGACCAATGCCTATGGCGACTACAACAGCGTCTTCATGCCTGAGGTGGTCAAGGAGATCGTCCGCAAATACGATGTCGATGCGGTCTTCGCCAATCGCTGGCAGGGCCACGGCGTCGATTATAGCGAAGACAGCGGCCGCCGCTTCAAGGACATGTCCGGCCATGCTCTGCCGAAGAAGCCCGATGCCGAGGATCCGGCCTGGCAGGCCTGGGTGCAATGGCGCCGCCGCGTGCTGACAGACATGATCGCGCGATGGGACGATGCCGTCAAAGCGATCCGCCCGCATGCGAGCTTCATTCCGAACATGGGTGGCGCTTCGCTGATGGAATTCGATCTCTCGGTCATCGCCAGGCACTGCCCCTTCCTCGTCGTCGACCATCAGGGCCGAAAGGGCCTGGAGCTCGGCTGGTCGGCAGGCCGCAACGGCAAGCGCATCCGCGCCACCTTCCCCGACCGCCCGGTCGTGCTGATCACCTCGATCGGCCCGGAGGAGGAATATCGCTGGAAGGACGCCGTCACCTCGGGTGAGGAGATGCAGCTCTGGATCAACGACGGCACTGCCCACGGCCTCTACGCCTGGTTCACCAAATTCAACGGTGTCGTGCCCGACAAACGCTGGGTCGAGCCGGTGGCCGACGCATTCGGCCTGCAGGCAGCCGTCGAGCCCGTGCTGGAAAGCATGAAGCCGACCGCCGAAATCGCTGTCGTCGATCCCTCGACGACGCTGCGCCATTGGGCGCCGGAAGAGCGGCATTCCGCCGAAAAACACGATCTCGGTCTCTATCATGCCCTCGTCGAAGCCCGCCTGCCCTTCGAGTTGCTCTCGGACCAGGTGCTGACCGAAGAGAGCCTCGACCGCTTCAAGCTAATCATTCTCGCCAACGCCTCCTGCCTTTCGGATGCCCAGAACGCCGCAATCCGCGCCTATGTCGCTCGCGGCGGCAGCGTCATTGCCTCCTATGAGACATCGCTGCGCGACGAATTCGGCAAGAAGCGCCCCGAATTCGGCCTTGCCGACGTCCTCGGCGCCAGATACGTCTCCGGCCCGCGCGGCATCGTCAAGAACACCTATGTCGCCCTTTCTGGCGATCACCCGATCAATCGGGGTTTCGACGGCGCCGAGCGGATCATGGGCGGCACCCGCCTGATCCACGCCGAACCGTCGGTCGATGCGAAGACACCCTTCCTCTACATCCCCGACTTTCCCGATCTGCCGATGGAAGAGGTCTATCCGCGTGAGGCCCCGAAAGGTGCTGCCGTCATCGCCCGCGAGACTGGCAAGGGTGGCCGCACGGTCTACATCCCCTGGAACATCGGCGAGATCTTCTGGGAGGTCTTTGCCGTCGATCATGCGCGGCTCATCGCCAACGCCGTTCATTGGGCACTCGGCAAGACGCCGCGTGTCACCGTCAAGGGCAAGGGGGTCGTCGATCTGGCGCTGCGCGAAAACGATGGGGGCCTGGCAGTCAGCCTCTTCAACCTCACCAACCCGATGATGATGAAAGGCCCGATCCGCGACAATTACCCTCTGGCAGCGCAGACCGTTTCGGTGGAGATTCCGGAGGGCCGATCGCTGGCAAAGGCTTGGCTCGTCGTTGCCGACCGCGCCGCAAACTTCAGCTTCGGGAATGGCCGCGCGCAGGTGGAGGTGCCTGGTATCGATCGGCTGGAGGTCCTGCATCTTACCTGGAAATGAGATGACACGCGACGAAGGAGCGCTTTCGGCCTGGAGGGCCGAAGGTGGGTAAAGATCCGGGGAAGCGCGTCACGGCGTTCCCGACCGGAGGAGAAACGTTTCGATGCTTGGCTATATCTTCAAGCGCGTGCTCTACATGATCCCGACCCTGTTCGGCATGTCGCTGATCTCGTTCCTGATCATCCAGTTGCCACCAGGTGACTATCTGACGTCGATGATCGCCACCATGAGCGACAGCGGCCAGACCGTCGATCCCGCGCAGATCGAGCGGCTGAAGGAAATCTACGGCTTCGACGACCCCTTCTATGTCCAATATCTGAAATGGATCTGGGGCATCGTCAGCCGCGGCGACTTCGGCTACTCCTTCGAGTGGGGCCAGCCCGTCTCCGGGCTGATCTGGGCTCGCATGGGCTCGACGCTGGTGATCTCGCTCCTGAGCCTGCTCTTCGTCTGGATCGTCGCTTTGCCGATCGGCATCTATTCCGCTGTCCGCCGCCACTCCGTTGGCGACCATGTCTTCACCTTCCTCGGCTTCATCGGCCTTGCTGTGCCGAACTTCATCCTGGCGCTGACGCTGATGTACATCGCCTATAGATATCTCGGCCAGAGCGTCGGCGGGCTGATTTCGCCGGAATATGCCGAGGCGCCCTGGAGCCTCGCCAAGGTTGGTGATTTCCTCGCCCATCTCTGGATCCCGATCATCATCATCGGCGCATCGGGAACGGCAGCAATGATCCGCATCCTGCGCGCCAACCTGACCGACGAACTGCACAAGCCCTATGTCGTCACCGCCCGCGCCAAGGGACTGCCGGAATACAAGGTCATCTTGAAATATCCGGTCAGAATCGCGCTCAATCCCTTCGTCTCGGCGATCGGCTGGGTGCTGCCGCATCTCGTCTCCGGCGTGACGATCACCGCCATCGTGCTGAACCTGCCGACCGCCGGGCCGCTGCTTTTCCGCGCACTGATCTCGCAGGACATGTACCTCGCCGGCAGTTTCATCCTGCTTTTGAGCGCGCTGACCCTCGTCGGCATGCTGCTGTCGGATCTGTTGCTGGCGCTGCTCGATCCGCGCATCCGGTTCAATTGAGGGGAATGCGATGAGCACGCACGAAACCTTCGGAAACCACGCTGGTCCGCTTCACACTGTTGCCGATGGCCCGTCGATCAGCCCGCTGAAACAGGGCAAGACCGTCTCGACCGCCGCGATCGGCCCCTGGCGGCTGGTCGCCGGCAAACTGATCCGCCAGAAGGTGGCGATGGTGGCCGGCGCCATCATCCTCTTCCTCTATCTGGTTGGCCTCTTCGCCGAATTCCTGGCGCCGGCTTTGCCGATGACCTCGCGGCCGCAATATACCTATGCCCCGCCGCAGGGCTTCAGCTTCTTCGTCGAAAAGCCGGACGGCAGCTCGGAGTTCAATTTCCATGTGAAGGGCTACAAGGTCGAGATCGACAAGGTGGCGCTGCGCCGCACCTTCGTCGTCGACGACACCAAGGTCGTCCCGATCGGCTTCTTCGTCAAAGGCGCGGCCTACGATCTCTGGGGCCTGATCCCGATGAACCGCCACCTGATCGGCCCCCTCAACCAGAACGACCCGATGTATCTGCTCGGTGCCGACCGGCTCGGCCGCGACGTCTTCTCGCGCCTCGTCTACGGCACACGCGTATCCATGTCGATCGGCCTCGTCGGCGTCGCCATGTCGCTGATCCTGGGCGTCGTGCTCGGATCCATCTCCGGCTTCTACGGCGGCTGGGTCGATACGCTGATCCAGCGCGTCATCGAGGTCGTCAGCGCCATGCCGACCATCCCGCTATGGCTCGGCCTGGCGGCGGCGATCCCGCTGACATGGTCGCCGGTCAATGTCTATTTCGTCATCACGATCATTGTCTCGCTGCTCGGCTGGACCAGCCTGGCGCGGGAGGTGCGCGGCCGGTTCCTGGCGCTGCGCAGCGAGGATTTCGTCGTCGCCGCCCGGCTCGACGGATCGAGCGAAGCACGGCTGATCTTCCGCCACATCCTGCCGTCGCTGACGAGCCACATCCTTGCGGTCGTGACACTGGCCGTGCCGACCATGATCGTCGCCGAGACCTCGCTTTCCTTCCTCGGCATCGGTCTCAAGCCGCCGGTCGTCAGCTGGGGCGTGCTGCTGCAGGACGCCCAGAACATCCGCACCGTCGCCACCGCGCCGTGGCTCCTGATCTGGCCGTCGCTCGCGGTCGTCGTCGCCGTCCTGTCCTTCAATTTCTTCGGCGACGGCCTGCGCGATGCCGCCGACCCCTACGACAATTGAGGAGGAAACCATGACCGATCTTTCAGACGACGTCGTTCTCTCCATCGAAAACCTCTCGATCGATTTCCGGCTGCGCACCCACATCCTGCACGCCGTCGAAAATGTCAGCTTCGAGCTGAAGCGCGGTGAGACGCTCTGTCTCGTCGGCGAGAGCGGATCCGGTAAAAGCGTCACCGCCCGCTCGCTGCTGCAGATCGTCGACAGCCCCGGCAGCATCGTTTCCGGCCGCATCCTGCTCAATAACGGCGACGGGATCGCCGACATCGCCGCGCTGAAACCGTCGGATCGGGCGATGCGCGCCATCCGCGGCCGCCGCATCGGCCTGATCTTCCAGGAGCCGATGAGCTCGCTGTCACCGGTCCATACCATCGGTTCGCAGATCATCGAGGCCGTGCGCCTGCACAGCAATCTTGATCAGCATGCAGCCCGCGAAAGGACCATCGAGCTGCTGCGCCAGGTCGAAATTCCGAACCCGGACAAGATGGCCGACCGCTACACCTTCGAGTTCTCCGGCGGAATGCGCCAGCGCGCCATGATCGCCATGGCGCTTGCCGGCAATCCCGACATTCTCATCGCCGACGAACCGACGACGGCGCTCGACGTCACCACCCAGGCAGAAATCCTTGACCTGATCAAGCGGTTGCAGGTCGAACGCGGGATGGCCATGCTGCTCATCACCCATGACATGGGGATCGTCGCCGAAGTGGCCGATGATGTCGCCGTCATGCGTTTCGGCCGCATCGTCGAGCACGGCCCGGTGGATGCGATCTATCACGCCGCCGAGCATCCCTATACCCGCCAACTGCTGGCCTCGACGGTCAAGCTCACCCACCATGTCGAAGGGCGGCTGCCCGCCGTGGCGCTGTCGCCGCAGGTACCGCAGCCGATCCTGTCCGTCCGCAACCTCGGCAAGATCTACGGTTGGCACGGCAAGGCCAATACGCTGCGCGCCGTCGACGACGCCAGCTTCGATCTTTATCCGGGCGAAAACCTCGGCATTGTCGGTGAAAGCGGCTCCGGCAAGACGACGCTCGGCCGGCTCATCCTGCGCACCGTCGAGCCGACATCGGGCAGCATCAGCTATCGCGGCAGGGACGGTAGCGAGATCGACGTCACCAAGCTGACGAAACGCGAGCTTCGCACCTTCCACCGCGAGGTCCGCCTGGTTTTCCAGGATCCCTTCGCCTCACTCAATCCGCGCATGACCGTCAAGGAGGTGATCGGTGATCCGCTTGTTGTCAACGGGCTGGCCAAGGGCAAGGCGCTGGAGGACCGCGTCGCCGAACTGATGCGCCTCGTCGGCCTCGACCCGATGGGCATGGAGCGTTATCCCCATGCCTTCTCCGGCGGCCAGCGCCAGCGCATCGGCATCGCCCGCGCCCTTGCTCTCGACCCCCGCATCATCATCGCCGACGAGGCAACGTCGGCACTCGACGTCTCGATCCGCAGCCAGATCCTCGACCTGCTACTCGATATCCGTCAGCGGCTGAACCTGAGCTTCATCTTCATTTCGCACGATATTTCGGTGGTGCGTTATTTCTGCGATCGCGTCGCCGTCATGCATCGCGGCAAAATCGTCGAACTTGGCGAGGCCGAACAGATCTGCACCGCTCCCGAGGAGGCCTATACCAAGAGCCTCATATCCGCCGTTCCCAATCCCGACCCCCGCGACAAGCGCATGCTGCACCGGCATCGTTTCGTCGCGCCCGCCAATATCTAAGGACGATCCCGTGCCGAAATTTTCCGCCAACCTTTCCTTCCTCTACCAGGACCTGCCCTTTCTCGACCGCTTCACGGCAGCCGCAAAGGACGGCTTCGGCGCCCTCGAATATCTCGGCCCCTATGCCGAGCCGAAGGAGAAGGTCGCCGATGCGCTGATGGCGAGCGGCCTGAAACAGGCGCTCTTCAACGTGCCATCAGGCGACTGGGCCGGCGGCGAGCGCGGCATCGCCTGCTTACCGAAGCGCGTAGACGAGTTCCGCAACGGAGTGGCACTGGCGCTCGATTATGCCGCAGCGCTCGATTGCCGGCAGGTGAATGTCATCTCCGGTCTGGTGCCTAGGGGTGCGGACCTTCAAACGCTGGAAACGGTGCTGGTCGACAATCTGAAATATGCTGCAAAGCGTTGTGCCGACGCCGGCGTCCGGCTGCTGATCGAGCCGATCAACCTGCGCGATATTCCAGGCTTCCTCCTGTCGACGACCGCCCATGCCGAACGCATCCTCGACCGGGTCGGCTCCGACAACCTCTATATCCAGTATGATTTCTACCACATGCAGATTATGCAGGGCGACCTGATCCCGACCTTCACAAGGCTGAAGGAGAAGATCGCCCATGTGCAGATCGCCGACAATCCCGGCCGGGGCGAACCCGGGACCGGCGAGATCAATTACGGCTTCATCCTCTCCGAACTCGACCGCCTCCGCTACGACGGCTGGGTGGGCTGCGAGTACAAGCCGAAATCCGGCACCAGCGAAGGCCTCGGCTGGATGAAACCCTATCTGAAGTCAGCGAGGACAGCATGAACATCGGATTTATCGGACTGGGCGTCATGGGCCGCCCGATGGCGGAACACCTGATCGACGCCGGCCACTCGCTGCATCTGAGCCGGGTGAAGGAAATCTCGCAGCATCTTGTCGACAAGGGCGGCAAAGCCGCCGCAAGCGCCGGGGCGGTGGCGCACGCTTCCGACATCGTCATCCTGATGCTGCCGGATACACCAGATGTCGAGGCGGTTCTGTTCGGCGAAGACGGCGTCGCCGCCGGCCTTTCCCAGGGCAAGCAGGTTATCGACATGAGCTCGATCTCGCCGGTCGCCACCAAGACTTTCGGCAAACGCATCGAGGCGCTCGGCTGCGATTACCTCGATGCCCCGGTTTCCGGCGGGGAGGTCGGCGCCAAGGCCGCCTCGCTGACGATCATGGTCGGCGGCAAGGAGCAAGCTTTCGAACGCGCCAGGTCGCTTTTCGAAAATATGGGCAAGAACATCACCTATGTCGGCGGTAGCGGCGACGGCCAGACGGCGAAGGTCGCCAACCAGATCATCGTCGGCCTGACGATCGAGGCGGTTGGCGAAGCGCTGCTGTTTGCCAGGAAGGCCGGTGCTGATCCGGAAAAGGTCCGCTCCGCGCTGATGGGCGGGTTTGCCGCTTCGCGCATCCTCGAAGTGCATGGAGAGCGCATGGTCAAGGAGACCTTCGAGCCCGGATTCCGCATCCGCCTGCACCGCAAGGACATGACGCTTGCCGTCGATGCCGCCCGCGCACTTGATCTGTCGCTGCCGAACACGGCCGCCACGCAGCAGTTGATGAATGCCGCGATCGCCAATGGCGACGGCGAACGCGACCATTCCGCCCTCATCCGCACCCTGGAACTCCTCGCCGGAGGGCCGCGCTAGATCCACTCTTTTTAGAACAATCGCACGACATCTTCGATTGCCGATTGCCGGAACCTCCTCTCCGGGCGGCGGAGCCATGTCCGGACATTGATAGAAAAGGACCAGAAATGCTCAACAAAGATATCCAGCTGCCCTACGGCGCCGTCTATTTCCGCAAGTCGAATCCGCCCCGCGTGGATTGGGAACGCGACTACGCCACCGCTGGGCAAGACGGCCTCAACATCTTCCGCCACTGGTTCATGTGGAGCGCGATCGAAACCGCCCCCGGCGTCTACGACTGGGAAGAATACGACCGCCAGATGGACCTTGCCGCCGCAAACGGCATCAAGACCGTTATCGCCGAGTTGATTCATGCCGTGCCGGACTGGGCAGTGCGCAAATATGCTCATGCTTTGCAGGTCAATGCCGACGGCACCAAACTCGGTTCCTACATGGGCGTCTCGTCGGCAACCGGTGGCTTCTCCAACAATGGCGGCGGTGCCGGCGCCCTGACGCTGAACTGCGCCGAAGTGAAGGAAGCCGCCGGCAAATTCCTGACCGCACTCGCTACCCGCTACAAGGATCATCCGGCGATCTATGGCTATGACGTCTGGAACGAGTGCAACTATTCCGCCTATGTCGATTACAGCCCCTTTGCCAAATCAGCCTTTCGCAAATGGCTGGAGAAGAAGTACGGCAGCCTGAAGGTCCTGGCGAAAGCCTGGTACCGCTACAGCTATGCCGAATGGGAGGATATCGAGCCGCCGGTGCACATGGCGCCCTATCCGGAATGCATCGACTGGCTGCAGTTCAAGCGCGACAATTTCTACGACCAGATGCAGTGGCGCATCGATACGATCCGCGCCGTCGACCAGAAGAATACCATCGCTGCTCATGGCATATCCGGCGCAATTCCCAACATGGCGGCCAACGGCTGCGACGACTGGCTCGCCGCCTCCAAGGTCGAGGTTTACGGCTTCACCTGGATCCAGGCGCGCAAGGGCTCGGAAGCCTGGAAGAACTGGTATGGCGTCGATATCAACCGCGCCGCCGCCCGCGGCAAGCCCTTCTGGCATGCCGAGCGCCAGGGCGGGCCGCTCTGGCTGCAGCCGCAGGTGATCGGCCGCGACAAGGAGGATGGCCGCGTCGCCGAGCCCGAGGATATCCGCCTCTGGAGCATGACCTCGCTTGCCGGCGGCGCCCGCGGCGTGATCAATCTGCGCTGGCGCCCGCTGCTCGATGGCCCGCTCTTCGGCGCGTTCGGCTCCTACGGCATGGACGGCTCGCGCACGCCGCGCTCCGATATGGCAAGCGCCATGGCGAAATGGGCAAACGACCGGGCGCAGGCTCCCCTCTGGGAGGCAAAGCCCGTTCGCGGCGAGGTCGGCATCCTTGTCGTTCGCGAAACGCAAGAGTTTGATTACCTCCTGAACCATGACCGCAAGGAGAAACCCTATCCCGAGGCCATGTGGGGCGCCTATCGCGCCTTCCTTGAAAATGGCGTGCAGCCGGACTGGGTGCATATCGACGATATCGCGGCCTATGATTTCCTCTATTTCCCCTATCCGATCATGTTCACATCAGAACAGGCGAACCGCCTGAAAGCCTGGGTCGAAAACGGCGGCACGCTGATTGCCGAAGCATGCCCCGGCTATTTCGGCGATCGCGGCCATGTCGGCACCGTTCAGCCGAATATGGGCCTCGACGAGGTATTCGGCGCGCGAGAGGAAGAGGTCGAGTTCATGCCCGATATCGGCGACCGCATCCATTTCGATCTGGACGGCGCAGCCGTCGACGGCGGCGGCTTCCTACAGTCTTATCGGCTGACCGGCGGAACAGGACGCGGCCACTTCACCGACGGCCGTCTTGCCGTCGTCGAAAACGCCTATGGCAAGGGCCGCACGCTGTTGATCGGCACCAATCCTTCCGTGGCCTATTACCGCACGCAGGGGAAGGCGAACGGCGCTTTCTTCGCTGAGCTATTGAGATGGAGCGGGACGAAGCGCCATGTGACGCTGTCGAATGCCGCACTCTTCGCCCGTATCCACGAGGGAGAAAAGGGCAGCTTCCTCTGGCTAGTCAATCCGACGCGAACGGCGCAGAAGACTGAGGTAACGCTCGCCCAAGGGACGCTTGCCCAAAGTCAGGCCGTCTGGCCGATCGGCCATATCGGCAATAGTGGCATCGAGGTGCCGCCGCGCGACGTGCTGATCCTGCCGCTCAATAGCTGAAATTTCAGGATGCGGATGAACTGGCGCCTTCGGCAAAGCCTTCAAGCTCGGGATCGAAATCAACCTCGACGACATTGTTGAAGACGGCGGTGGCCAGCATGATGCCGGCGAAAGCGACGAGGTCGACGAGCACCTTGGTCTCATAGCGCTGTTTCAGCTTTGCCCAGTGTTCGACGGGAACGGCGTTGGAATCGGCGACGATCGCCTTGCCGAAAGCGTCGAGCAGCGCTTCCTCGTCGGAAAGCTCCAGCGCGTCGGGATCGAAACCCTTGTTCATCAGCGCCCGGCGGAAGAAGGTGATAGCGATCTTCGATCTGGCTGCCTTCGAGATCGCATGCGAGAATATCCAGATCGCCCGGTCGTTGATCGCGGGATCGAGTTCGGCGCGCAGCGTGAACCATTCGGCATAAATGCGGTGGGCGGCCGGCGAATGCAGCAGCGTACGCTTCATATTGGTCATCCGGCCGCGCCGCCTGACTTCCTCGTCATGCGCCGCACGAACCTCTTCCGAAGCGGTGTCGTAGTCGATTTGCGGGAGGTGGCTCATCGGGTCCGTTCTTTCGTTTGTGCGCAGAAGCTATCGCGGCGCCGAGATATTGTGGGCTGTACAGCGGCAAATCTGCTTGGCCGCTGCCTGCCTCACGCCTAGACTGACCAAATCGAAGCTGGAGGCAAGGCATGAGCGACGACCACGAGCAGCATCATGTCGATTGGCGTGAACATGGCGTCAAGGTCATTCCCGGCAATTCGCTCGATCCGAACACCGCGCAGACGCCGGGCATGAACCGCGCGACTGCGATCAACAACGCGCGCGCCGGGGCCGAGAAAATCTGGGCCGGCACGGTGACGATCCATGCCAACGCCAAGACCGGCGCTCATCACCATGGCGATCTCGAAAGCATCATCTACGTGGTCAGGGGCAAGGCCCGCATGCGCTGGGGCGAGCATCTGGAATATACCGCCGAGGCCGGCCCCGGCGACTTCATCTACGTTCCGCCCTATGTGCCGCATCAGGAGATCAACGCCAGCCGCGACGAGACGCTGGAATGCGTTCTCGTCCGCTCAGGCCAGGAACCGGTCGTCGTTAACCTCGACATCGAACCGGTCGAAAAGCCGGAAGACGTTGCGTGGATCGATCCGATCCACCGTTAGAGTAATTTCCGCAATGTGCGCAGACCCTTACGCCGCCAAACGCTCTGCAAGAATCATCGCAGACGCCTTCAAGCGTTGACGGCGTCTGCGCCGTTCATAACAGGGTTCTCGATAATCCGGCCGGTATCGGCGGCATAGAGGTGGATCTGGTTGTAATCGATCGCGATGCCGATCGGATCGCCCGACTTCACCTTCACGGCCTCAGTCAGCGCCACGGCAAAGGGCAGCCCGTCGAAATCGGCGTGGACGACGCGGCTTGCGCCGAGCTCCTCGATGAAATCGGCGGTAGCGATCAGGGCGCCGGGAGCATCCGGGGCGACCAGCCGGGCGGCCTCGGCGCGCATGCCGAGCACGACGCGTTTGCCTTTCAGCGGTGCGGCGCGCTCGCGCGGCAGCACGACCTTGCGGCTTTGATCGTAGACGAAGACGCCATCGTCATTGATCGTGCCCTCGAGCAGGTTCATCGCCGGCGTGCCGACGAAACCCGCGACGAAGCGCGAGACCGGATGATGATAGACCTCTTCCGGCGTGCCAACCTGCTCCACCCTGCCGCCATTCATCACCACCAGCCGGTCGGCCAGCGTCATCGCCTCGGTCTGGTCATGCGTGACGAAGATCGACGTGGCGCCAAGGCGGCGGTGCAGGCGGCGGATTTCGGCGCGCATGGCGATACGCAGCTTGGCGTCGAGGTTCGACAACGGCTCGTCGAAGAGGAATACCTTCGGTTCGCGGATCATCGCCCGCCCCATGGCGACGCGCTGGCGCTGGCCGCCGGAAAGAGCGGCGGGCCGGCGTCCGAGGAAGGGTTCGAGGCTGAGCGCCTTGGCGACCTCGCCGATGCGCCGCTGACGCTCCGCCTTCGAGACACCGGCCACCTTCAATGCGTAGCCGATATTCTCGGCAACGCTCATATGCGGATAAAGCGCATAGTTCTGGAACACCATGGCGCAGCCGCGCTCGCGCGGCTCCAGCTGGTTGACGACGCGGCCGTCAATGGCGATTTCACCGCCGCTGATTTCCTCGAGGCCGGCGATCATGCGCAGCAGCGTGGACTTGCCGCAGCCGGACGGGCCGAGGATGACGATGAACTCGCCCGACTGGATGTCGAGATCGACGCCGTGAACGACGGGGGTCTTGCCGTAGTTTTTCTTCACGCCACGAATGGAGATCGGTGCCAAGGGAATACTCCTTCACTTCTCGGTGGAGATAAGGCCGCGTACGAACCAGCGCTGCATCAGAATGACGAGGATCAATGGCGGCGACATGATGATCAGGGTTCCGGCCATGGCCACGTTCCAGTCGGGCAGGCCGAATTCGGACGGGATGAGGGTCTTGAGCTGCGTCACAGCGATACCGAATTTCGGATCGGTGGTGATCAGCAGCGGCCAGAGATACTGGTTCCAGGCCCAGACGAACATGATCGTGAACAGCGCGATCATATTTGGCCGCGAAAGCGGCAGCAGAATATCCCAGAAGAACCGGACCGGGCCCGATCCGTCCATCTTCGAAGCCTCGGCCAACTCGTCGGGAACCGTCAGGTAGAACTGCCGGTAGAGGAAGGTGCCGGTCGCGGTTGCGACCAGCGGCAGAACGAGACCGGGATAGGAATTCAGCAGGCCCCATTCGAGCTTGATCTGGAAGCCGGTGATCTGCGCAACGAGCCAGCTTATGCCGGTGACGTCGAGGATCGTCTGGAAAGGCTGCAGCGCGTTGGCCGCAATCGAATAGGTCGGCACGATGCGGACTTCCAGCGGCAGCATCAGCGTGATGAAGATGATCCAGAAAATCACATACCGGCCGCGGAAGCGGAAGTAGACGATCGAGAAGGCTGCCATGGAAGACAGCATGACCTTGCCGGCGCCGACGGTTGCGGCGAAGATGATACTGTGGAACAGCTTGTTGCCGAGATCGGCGCGAACCCAGGCGGTCTCAGCGTTTTCCCAGAAATGCGAGCCCGGCATCAGCGGCAGCGGCACGCGATTGACCGTCTCCAGATCAAGCGTCGAGGCGATGATGACGATGGCGAAAGGCAGAAGCGCGATCACCATGCCGAGCGCGAGAAGGCTATAGCAGATGAAGTTGAATATCGGCGTGCGTTCGATCATGTCCGCGACCTCACTTGTAGTGCACGCGCCGCTCGATGAAGCGGAACTGGAAGATGGTGAGAAGAACAACGAGCACCATCAGGATGATGGACTGCGCTGCGGCGCCCGAATAGTCGAGACCTCTGAAGCCGTCGAAATAGATCTTGTAGACCATGAGCTCGGTGGCGCGCGCCGGGCCACCCTGCGTCATCACGTCGACGATACCGAAGGAATCCTGGAAGCTCTCGGTGATGTTGATGACGAGCAGGAAGAACAGCGTCGGCGTCAGCAGGGGCAGCTGGATATCCCAGATCCGGCGCATCGGCCCCGAACCATCCATCGCGGCGGCCTCGATCAGCGAGCGCGGAATGCCTTGCAAAGCCGAGAGGAAGAAGATGAAGTTGTAGCCGATATACTTCCAGGAGAAGGCGACGATGACGGCGATCATAGCATCCTTGCCGTCGAGCGCGGGATTCCAGAGGCCGGGCCAGACGTGGTTGATGACTGACAGAAGGCCGGCCTCCGGCGCCAGGATGAACCGGAAGGCGAGGCCGAGAGCGGGAGCGGCAATCGCGTAAGGCCAGATGAAGACCGACCGGTAGACTTTGTGGCCGCGCAGTTCACGATCCGTCAAAAGCGCCAGGATCAGCGCCAGTCCCATGGCAATGGCCGTCGAGCTGAAGCCGAAAATCATGCTGCGAGTGATCGAGTCCCAATAGATCGGGTCGGTGAGCAGCTGTTTGAAATTGTCGAAACCGACCCAGGCATTACCGCCGCCCCATGGCTGCTCGAGCGTGAACGCCCAATAGAGCGCCTGCGCGCTCGGCCAATAGAAGAAGACGAAGATCAGCAACAGCATCGGAAATGCGAAGAGCAGCCCGATCGTCGTTGAGGAGAAAGTGACGCGCTTTTCCATGAGTGGTCGTTTTCGTCCTGGTTCGATTTAAAACATGTCGCGCAAAACTGTGCAGCGGTTTTGCGGTAACGACATGCGTCAAAATAAAGGTCTAAAGCGCGAGGAGCGAATCTGAAAGATTGCGGCGCGCTTCAGGCGCGGGCGGCGAGTTCGCATCCGCGGCCGAGTACGCACCCGGCGCGCGAAACGCGGACCGGGTGCGGCTCATATTAAACGATCAGGGGAGCTGAACGTTCTTGTAGGTCTGCTGGAAGCGACGCAGCAGCGTGTTGCCGCGTTCGGCAGCGCTATCGAGCGAAGCCTGGACATCGGCATTGTTGACGAAGATTGCCTGCAGACCATTGGCGATTTCGGTGCGGACCTGCAGCAGGCCACCGAGGCGGATGCCGTGCGGAGCCGCGTCACCAGCCGGCGAGGCGGTCAGGCTCTGAATGGCGAGTTCGCGGCCGGCATAAGGAGCCTTGTCGTAGAAGCCCTGCTTCTTCAGATATTCGAAGCCGGAGTTACGAACCGGGATGTAGCCGGTAACGGTCGACCAGGTAAGAGCTTCTTCCGGCTTTGCGATGAAGTTGAAGAAGGCAGCGGCAGCCTTGTATTCGGCGTCCGAGTGACCCTTCAGAACCCAGAGCGAAGCGCCGCCGACGAAAGAGCTGTGGCGGGTTGCGTCGCCGTAGGTCGGGAGCATGGCAACGCCCCAGTTCATGCCCTGTTTGGCGGTGCGGCCGACATTGCCGTGGTCGCCGACCGAGGTCAGGATGACCTGGCAATCGCCAGCGGCAAAGGCTTCGACGAAGGTCTGGCCGACAGCCTTGTTCTTGATGACGGCAAGCTTGTTGTCGTACCAGGACTTGAGGTCCTTGACGTAGCTGACGAGAAGCGGGTTCTTGTTGAACGCCAGCTCGGCGTCGAGACCTTCAAAACCGTTCTTCTTCGTGGCGATCGCTTCGCCGTTGACCGCTTCGAACTGCTCGATGTACTGCCAGACTTCGTTGTTGGAGATGTCAAAGCCGAGCGGGCAAGCATAGCCTGCATCCTTCAGAGCCTTGAGGTCCTCGCCTGCTTCCTTCCAGGTCGCCGGAGCATGATCCTTGCCGATCTTGGCGAAGGCGTCCTTGTTCCAGTAGAGAAGAGCGGTCGAGGAGTTGAAGGGGAAGGAGTACATCTCGCCCTTCGATGTCGCGTAGTAGCCGGAGATACCGGAGAAGTAGTCCTTCCAGTCGACGGTATAG
Organism: Rhizobium sp. WSM4643; assembly: GCF_025152745.1. Classification (NCBI taxonomy): domain Bacteria; kingdom Pseudomonadati; phylum Pseudomonadota; class Alphaproteobacteria; order Hyphomicrobiales; family Rhizobiaceae; genus Rhizobium; species Rhizobium sp. WSM4643. The sequence goes on from NZ_CP104040.1 coordinate 3,468,402, forward strand.
CCCATGTCGGTCATCAGCTTGTTGGCCGGGTAGTAGGCGCCGGAGAGCATGATGTCGAGGGTGCCGGCGTCGGAGACCTGGGCGATGGTCGGCTGCTTGCCGGCGCGGAACGCAGCAATGGTGTTCTGCAGGGACGCGTCGTAGCTGCCCTGGCTGGTGCAGACGACTTCGTAGTCGGCCTGCGACTGGTTGAAGCGATCGCACTGCTCCTGGACACGCTTTGCGATGTCACCGGAATTGCCGAACCAGAAGTCAATCTTGGTCTTATCGGCGGCGGCAGCGGGACCAGCAAGAAACGCTGTAGCGAGAAGGGCGCCAACGGCGCCGAGAAGCTTGGCTTGCATGAGAACCTCGAACGTAAAAGGGACGCGCACTTTCAGCGCACGCCCTATTAGCTGGTTCAAATTGCCGCGGCCAATGAATATTACATGACATGAAATTATCTAAATACAGTTGTCATAAAACCTTCATACAACCATTATTCGCAAATCCTAGGGAAATATTTAGAGAAATTTCAAAGCTTGCTTCAGCATATTGCCAATAATTTACAGCTATATTCAAAACAATGGAATTTTAGGGGATATTTAATATTTATTTATACTGAAAGAGTGCCTTTATTCGGCTACTCCGCCGCAACGAAACTTGCAAAAACGCTGGCATTTTCGCCATTGCACTGGTGTGCAACCTCAGGATTTAGGCCTCAGGATTGAAGGGAATCCTTCAGGATCGCCGCAAAACGCGGATCGAATGCACGGCTGATCGGTCCGGCGGCAGCGCCAAGCGCCACCGACCAGGGATCGGCCATGCCGGGCTGCAGGCGCGGCAGCGTCCGGCCGCGACGTTCGGCGATCGACGGCAGCAACGGGCCGATTGCCGCAATCAACCTGTTCACCAGCGCTTCCGGCGCGCTGCCGCAGAGGATCACCGTCTGCGGATCGAACAGCGTCTCGATGAGATGGATGCTCCAGCGCAGGTCCACTGCCGCTGCTTCGACCCAGGTGTGGATGCTTTGATCGCCTCTCAAGGCAAGATCGTTGATACGTGCGTGCAGATGAGGATCGGCGGGATCGACCGATAGATGCTGATAGAGCGAGGCGAGCGAGGCGCGATGTTCGAGCGGCGTCGATTTGCCGTCGGCAAACAGCAGCGCCATGCCGATCTCGCCGGCATTGCCGTTGGTGCCGCGGTAGAGTTCGCCGTTCAGAATGAGGCCGGCGCCGATGCCATAGCCGACAAAGAGGCAGACGGCGTGGTCGAGGCCATGGGCAGCTCCCACCATGCGTTCGGCAGTCGCCGCCGCCGCCGCATCGTTTTGCAGGCCGACATCGAGCCCGGTGCCGGCGGTCAGCGTTTCCAACAACGGAAATTTCTGCCAGGCCTCCATCATCCAAGGATCATCGCCGCTGCCAGCAACCCCGAAAGGCCCGGGCATGGCGGCGCCGAGACCAACCAGCCGCTTTTCCGACTGCTGGACGATCCCGGCAAGCTTTGACCGTATGCCGGCGACGAGGTCGAGGATGACCTTCGTCCCGTTCGACGGACCTCCAGGTGGGAGGCCGGCCTCGTCCCGCACGAGAACGCTGCCGACGAGATCGACCGCGACCGCCCGCGTCACATGCCGGTCGATCTGCAGGCCGATCGCAAAGGCGCCCTCGGGAACCAGGCCGTAGGGTGTTGACGGCTGGCCTCTGCCCCTCCTCACCGTCTCCTGCGAACTGACGAGACCGTCGCGCTCAAGTTCCTCGATGATATTCGACACCGTCTGCTTGGTCAGCCGCGTCGCCCGCGCCAGATCGGCGCGTGAAAGCGCACCATTGATCCGGAGGGCATCGATCATCACGCGCCGGTTATGCGCGCTGGTGCCTTCGTGATTGGTGCCGCTCTTGGCCCGGATCGGGCGGCTGTCATTCATGTGCAATTCCCTCTTGACTCCAATAGAATGTTGAAGAAGTAATAAGTCAAGACACTTGACTTAATAAGGGACCGGAGAGTTCCAGGGAACGCAGGAGGCCGGCAAGGGCTCCGACGACGCTCCGAGACGACGAACCGGCACGCATTCCGCGCGTGCCTTCTCGAACACCGATGGCGGAGGACCGCCCTCGGTAATGCGTAAATGTCAAAAACTGGAGGCTGCAATGCTGAAATCCTTTAACAAGACGCTTCTGGGTGCGGCCTTGATCGGCGCATCCCTTGCGCCGCATGCTTTCGCCGAAACGACGCTGAACGCGCTCTTCATGGCGCAGGCCGCCTATAGCGAGGCCGATGTACGCGCCATGACCGACGCCTTCGCCAAGGCGAACCCCGATATCAAGGTAAATCTCGAATTCGTTCCCTATGAAGGCCTGCACGACAAGACGGTGCTGGCGCAGGGTTCCGGCGGTGGTTATGACGTCGTCCTCTTCGACGTCATCTGGCCGGCTGAATATGCCACCAACAAGGTGCTGGTCGACGTCTCCTCTCGCGTCACCGACGAGATGAGGAAAGGCGTGCTGCCGGGTGCCTGGACTACTGTGCAATATGATAGCAAATATTACGGCATGCCGTGGATCCTCGACACCAAATACCTGTTCTACAACAAGGAAATCCTCGAAAAGGCCGGCATCAAGACCCCGCCCAAGACCTGGGACGAACTGACCGAACAGGCGAAGACGATCAAGGACAAGGGCTTGCTTGCCACGCCGATCGCCTGGAGCTGGTCGCAGGCCGAAGCCGCGATCTGCGACTACACCACGCTCGTCAGCGCCTATGGCGGCGACTTCCTCAAGGACGGCAAGCCGGCCTTCCAGACCGGCGGCGGCCTCGATGCCCTGAAGTACATGGTCTCCAGCTATTCCTCCGGCCTGACCAATCCGAATTCCAAGGAATTCCTGGAAGAGGACGTCCGCAAGGTCTTCGAAAACGGCGATGCCGCCTTCGCGCTGAATTGGACCTACATGTACAACATGGCCAACGATCCGAAGGACAGCAAGGTCGCAGGCAAGGTCGGCGTCGTGCCGGCGCCCGGTGTTGCCGGCAAGAGCGAGGCTTCCGCCGTCAACGGCTCGATGGGCCTCGGCATCACCTCGGCCAGCAAGCATCCTGATGAAGCCTGGAAATACATCACCTTCATGACCTCGCAGGCGACGCAGAATGCCTATGCCAAGCTCAGCCTGCCGATCTGGGCGTCCTCCTATGAGGACCCAGCCGTCACCAAGGGCCAGGAAGAGCTGATTTCCGCCGCCAAGATCGGCCTGGCCGCGATGTATCCGCGTCCGACGACGCCGAAATATCAGGAACTCTCGACCGCGCTGCAGCAGGCGATCCAGGAATCGCTGCTCGGCCAGTCCTCTCCCGAGGACGCGCTGAAGTCGGCCGCAGACAATAGCGGCCTCTGATCAAGCCATGAAAACCCGGGCGGCGCCTGCCGTCGCCCGGTCTCCAAAACCTGTAATGAAGAAGGGTCGCCTTGATGTCGGGCACTTGGCTGACAACCCGCGCATGGCTTTTGATGCTGCCGCTTCTCGTGGTCATGATATCAGTCATTGGCTGGCCTCTGATCGATACCGTCGGCCTCTCCTTCACCGATGCCAAGCTCGTCGGCACGGAAGGAAACTTCGTCGGCATCGACAACTACGTGAAGATGATCTCCGGCTCGAATTTCCAGCGCACGCTCATCACCACAGCATGGTTCGCGATCGTTTCGGTCGCCGCCGAAATGGTAATCGGCGTTCTGGCAGCCTTGCTGCTGAACCAGCAGTTTCGCGGCCGCACCGCACTTCGCGCCCTGATGATCCTGCCTTGGGCGCTGCCGACCGTCGTCAACGCCACGCTCTGGCGGCTGATCTACAATCCGGAATACGGCGCACTGAACGCCGCGCTGACCCAACTCGGCCTGCTGGAGGCCTACCGCTCCTGGCTCGGCGAACCGGGCACGGCGCTGGCAGCCCTCATCGTCGCCGACTGCTGGAAGAATTTTCCGCTGGTGGCGCTGATCGCGCTGGCCGCACTCCAGGCCGTGCCGCGCGACATCACTGCCGCCTCGCTGGTCGACGGCGCCGGCGCTTTCGCCCGCTTCCGCTTCGTCGTTCTGCCCTATCTCGCCGGGCCCTTGATGGTGGCCCTGGTGCTGCGCACGATCGAGGCCTTCAAAGTGTTCGACATCATCTGGGTCATGACCCGCGGCGGCCCGGCCAACAGCACGCGCACGCTGTCGATCCTCGTCTATCAGGAAGCCTTCTCCTTCCAGCGGGCAGGCTCCGGCGCCTCGCTGGCATTGATCGTCACGCTGCTGGTGACGCTGCTTGCTGCCGGCTACGCCGCTCTGGTGCGCAGGACGGCGGGGAGTGCGGCCTGATGGAACGCCAGAGCCCGCTCTTTTCCGCCTTCATTTACCTCTGTGCATTGCTGCTTGCCGCCGTCATTCTGGCGCCGATCCTGTGGTTGTTCATCATGAGCATCTCGCCGGCCGCCGACCTTGCAGCAAAGCCGCTGCGCTGGTGGCCGCAGACAGCGGATTTCTCTCGCTACGGCGTGCTGCTCTCGACGCTCGAAAACAGCGCCGGCGCCGCCTTCACCTCGTCGCTGCGAAACAGCATCGAAGTGGCGGGCATGGCGACGATCGCCGCCATCGCACTCGCCATTCCGGCCGGCTGGGCTGTGTCGCGTACGCCTTCGGTCGGCTGGTCGCTGTCGATGGTGATCGCCACCTATATGTTGCCGCCGGTGGCGCTCGCCGTGCCGCTCTATATGGGCCTGTCCCATCTCGGATTGCTGAACAACGTCTTCGGCCTCGCTCTCGTCTATCTCACCATCCTTGCGCCTTTCACCACCTGGCTGATGAAATCGGGTTTCGATTCCATCCCGCGCGAGATCGAATCCGCCGCGATGATCGACGGCGCCGGCCTGTTCCAGACGCTGCGGATCATCACGCTGCCGCTGGCGGCCCCCGTGGTCGCGACGTCAAGCCTCTTTGCCTTCCTGCTTGCCTGGGATGAATTCTTCTATGCGCTGCTCTTCACCTCGGACCAGCGCGCCAAGACGCTGACTGTCGCCATTGCCGATCTCGCCGGCGGCCGCGTTTCCGATTACGGACTGATTGCGACGGCAGGCGTGCTCGCCGCCCTGCCCCCGGTGCTGATCGGTCTTGTCATGCAACGCGCCCTGATTTCGGGGCTCACCAGCGGCGGCGTCAAGGGATGAACATGACAGCAGAAAGAACCCGGCCGGCCGGACTTGCCGCGATCGATCGCGAAATGGCGCGCCAGCATGCCGATGCGATCGCCTCCTATGAAGCCGCCCAGCCGATGGCGGCAAGGGCCGCCGCCTCGCTGAAAAAGACCGGCAGGCTGCTGCTCATCGGCATGGGCGGCTCACATGCCGTCAACCGCGCCGTCGAGCCGCTCTATCGGGCCTACGGCATCGATGCCGTGGCCCTGCCGCTGTCCGAGCAGCTTGGCCAGCCGCTGCCGATCGCCGGCAGGACGATCTTCGTCACCTCGCAATCCGGCGAAAGCGCCGAGGTCGTGCGCTGGTTCGACGAGACCGGCGGCACGGAAGAGACTTTCGGCCTGACACTCGAAGGCGGCTCCTTCCTCGCAAGAACCGCCCCGTCGCTGGTCGGCAGCGGCGGCACCGAGCTAGCCTTCGCTGCCACCCGCAGCCTGACGGTGACCTTCGCTCTGCATCTGGCTATCCTCGCCGCCCTCGGCGAAAATCCCGACGCCGCACTTGCCGTCCTCAAGGCGCCTGAAGACCATGACATCACCGCCGCCCTCTCGGCACTCGAAAACGTCGTGACGATCGTCACGTCGGGACGCCGGCTGCAGGGTGTCGCCGAGGCGCTGGCGCTCGGATTGACGGAGCTGTCACGCCGTCCCTGCTTTTCGCTCGAAGGCGGCCAGCTGCGCCACGGACCGATGGAGATGCTGGGATCGGACATCGGTGTCGTGCTCTTCCGCGGCATGGACGAAACGGCCGGCCTGGTCACCGCAATGGCGGCATCCGCTGTCGAGACCGGCGCCCCGATCATCTTGTTCGACGCCTCGGGCGAAGCGCCGGTCGCCGGCGCGGTGACGATCCGCTTTGCGCCTGCAACCGGTCTTGCCGCGATCTTCGCCATGCTGCCGGTCGCCCAGCGGCTGATGATCGCCTTTGCAGATGCCCGCCTGGAGAATGCCGGAACGCCAGTCCGCTCCACGAAGATCACCCGGAGCGAATGAATGCGGCCGCTTGCAGTCATCGGCAACGTCAACATCGACCTGATCCTTGGACCGGCCGCCCCCTGGCCGAAGGCCGGGACGGAAATCATCGTCGATCATGACGAATTGCGGGTCGGCGGAGCCGCCGGCAACAGCGCGCTCGCCTGGCAAGCGCTTGGCGTCGAATTCGGGATCGCCGCCAATATCGGCAGCGACCAGTTCGGCCGCTGGCTGAGCGAAGCCTTCGGCCACCGTTCCGACAAGTGGCAGGTCCGTCCTGAGAAAACGACGCTCTCCGTCGGCATTACCCATCCGGACGGCGAGCGCACCTTCTTCACGACGAGGGGCCATCTGCCGCGCTTCAGTCTGGCAGACGTCTTTGCGGCCCTCGACGGCACTCGCCTCAGCGGCGGTTACGCCCTTCTCTGCGGCTCGTTCCTGACCGACGACCTGACAGCGGATTATGACGCCCTCTTCGACTGGGCCGACAGCCATGGCATCACCGTCGCGCTCGATACCGGCTGGCCGCTCGACGGCTGGACAAACGAGAATTGCGCGGCGACACGTGCCTGGCTCTCCCGCAGCGGTATCGCGCTGCTGAATGAGGTCGAATCGACGACGCTTGCCGGCATCGCCGATCCGATCGAGGCGGCCCGTCACATCAGGTCGCATATGCCGGAGGGCGCGATCATCGTCGTCAAGCAGGGCCCGGACGGCGCTCTCGCGATCGGGCCGGACGGCCTGTTGGTTTCGGTGGCGGCACCCGCTGTCGAGGTCGTCGATACGATCGGCGCCGGCGATGTCTTCAACGCCGCCTTCCTCGCCGCGCTCGCAAGCGATGAGCCGCTGATGTCCTGCCTGGAGGCGGGAACCGCAGTCGCCTCGCGCGCCATCTCCACCCTTCCCCGCAATTATGGCGGCCCGTCATCTCCTGAGGAGCCCGTGCGATGAGCGCGCTCGAAATTCAGAACATCCGCAAGACCTACGGCGACGTCGAGACGCTGAAAGGCATCGACATCTCATTGGAAAGCGGCGAGTTCCTGGTGCTGCTCGGCTCCTCCGGCTGCGGCAAGTCCACGCTGCTGAACATCATCGCCGGCCTTGCCGAGGCGACGAGCGGCGATGTCAGGATCGGCGGCCGCTCGGTGCTTAGCGTACATCCGAAGGACCGCGATATTGCCATGGTCTTTCAATCCTACGCGCTCTATCCCAATCTGACGGTGCACCGGAACATCGGCTTCGGCCTGGAAATGCGCAAGGTGCCGACGCCGGAGCGCGACAGGGCCGTACACGATGCCGCAAAGCTCCTGCAAATCGAAAACCTCCTCGACCGCAAGCCGAGCCAGCTTTCCGGCGGCCAGCGCCAGCGCGTCGCGATCGGCCGCGCGCTGGTGCGCAAGCCGGAGGTATTCCTTTTCGACGAACCTCTCTCCAACCTCGACGCCAAGCTGCGCATGGAGATGCGCACCGAAATCAAGCGGCTGCATCAGATGCTGAAAACCACGGTCGTCTATGTCACCCATGACCAGATCGAGGCAATGACCCTTGCAAGCCGCATCGCCGTCATGCGCGACGGCCGCATCGAGCAGCTGGGCACGCCGGAGGAGATCTACAACCGTCCGGCGACGCTCTATGTCGCCACCTTCGTCGGCGCGCCGCCGATGAACCTGCTGAAGGCGACGGCGCGTGACGGTCGCCTGGCGCTTTCAGGCTCCGATGCGATCCTGCCCCTGCACGCCCGTTTCCGAGAAGCGGCCGGCAATGGCGGCGAGCTTATCCTCGGCATCCGTCCCGAGGCGCTTCGCACGGACGGCACCGGCCCATCGATCGAGGCAACCCTTGAGGTCGCAGAGCTGACCGGCCCGGAACTCGTCGTCACTGCCCTTGCCGGAAATCAGCGCCTGATGGCCTGCCTGCCGCCGCGAACGCCAATCCGCGACAACGAAAAGCTCACTCTCTCTTTCGACGAGGAGGCAATGCACCTCTTCGACCCGGAAACCGGTCTCAGTTGCGGCCGTTAGTACAGGATGATTTTAGGCCGGATCGGCCTAAAATCTGAATCCTGTTATACATTATATAGTTAGAGCATGATGTCGTCCGAAAAGTGTGAGCGGTTTTACGATAACGACATGCGTAAAAACTAGGACCTAAAGCGCGAGGAGCGACTCTGAAAGATCGCAACGCGCTTTAGCGACCGAACGGTTTTCCAGTCAGTTGTTCAATTCGCTGCGTCAGTCGGCTTCCGCTGGTAGACGTGAATATAGTCGACGAGCAGGATGGAAGGGTTCGGCGTTTCATCGATCGGCCAACCCGAGCCGAGCGCCAGGTTCACCAGCGGATAGAACGGCATGTGGAACTCCTTCGGCGTATCGAAGCTCCAGATGAACTGACGGTCAAAGTAGAAGCTCGTCTTGTCAGCTTGGATATCGACGCCGTAAGTGTGGTATTCGTTGTTTAAAATTCCGTCCTGAACGGTTTGCCAATGGCCGCCGGTCGTGTTCTGGCCGCCCTGGCTCTGACGCCAGATATGAAAGCCCATGCTGAATTCGTAGGGCGCGCGTCCATAATATTCCAGGACGTCGATCTCGGAGGTGTATTTCGACCGGTCAAGCCCGATGAGCCAGAAGGCCGGCCAGACACCCTTGCCCGGCGGCAGCTTCATCCGTGCTTCGAAATAACCAAATTGCTGCGAGAAGCCTTCGCCTTTCGGGTTCACCGACGACAACAGGCCCGAGCGCCAAGTTCCATCGGCCTCCTTGCGCGCTTCGATCTTCAGAATTCCCTGATCGGTGGTAAACGGAAAGCCCGGCGCCGGGTCTGTGAACCTGGCGTCACCGAAATCGCCGTTCCAGGGCGTATGGGCGATCCAGCGGGAGCTTCTCTCCCCCCAGGCCGAGACGTCCAGACTGTCGAAACTTTCCTCGAACGTTAGCTGGTACGCATTGATATTGAGTAGTTGCTGAGCCTCGCTGGGCTGCCCGGGCAACGCCCCCAGGCCGAGAACAATGAGCAAACCCAGAGCCTTAGAAGATATCCCGTAACGCATCCTGCTCCTCCGAAAACGCCAAACCAATCGTTGGACTACACTTGTCTCGATCAAAAGGTGAGAACCCCGTTTCGTCGCGGCATGAGCCTTTGGACGACGATGGTCTCGATGCCGTCTGGCCTTCCGACAACCTGCCACAGCAACAGCGCGAAGGCCCAGAAGATCGCGACTGCTGCCCCGCCGCAAAGCGCCAGGCCGACGACAAGGTTTAGGCCGACAGGCATGGCGGCGAGCATCGGCGCCATCCACAGCAGGAAAGCGATCATCGGCAAGCTCGCGGACAGAGGCCGCAAAAAAGCGTTCAACTGAGCGGCAAACGTCGCGCCGATCAGCCGCCGCGTGATGATAAGCGATGCGGCATAGGCGACAAGCACCGCCACGATCCGCGCGCCCAATGCTCCTGCCACCTGAAAATAGACGATGCCCAGGACGGTGACCGGAACCCTGACGGCGAACTCGGCAAACATCCGGAGAGCGAGATAACGGGTCTTATTCAGGACCATGGCCAATGGCGGCATCATATTCGTCGGAAGACCGAGCAGACTGACGATGCACAGCCATTGCAGAATCGGCGCGGCGGATGCCCATTTCTCGCCAACGATGATCCGTACGGCCGGCTCGGCAAGAAGCGCCAGCGTGATGAGGATGGGCGCGGCCACGAAGGTGATCGCGTTCGTCGCCTTCAGATAGGCAGTGATCAGATTACGACGGTCATCGACGGTCGAGAATGCCGCCATCAGCGGGCGCAACAATGGCCCAACAAAGGTCTGGTATGGAATACCGGCAATATTGTCGGCGACGCTGAAGGCGCCGAAGGTCGACAAGCCGGTAAAGCGTGGCAAAAGCAGCCGGTCCAGTTGCCAGTTGATCGAACTCAGCACCTGCGACACGGTGTTCCAGCTGATCATGTCCTGAAAGTGCTTCCACTCGGAAAGGCTGAACCTCGGTCGCATCGGCGCAAAGACATAGGAGGTGATCGCCGCGGCGGTCGGGCCTGCAACCGCGCCGATCGCCAGTCCCCAATAGCTGCCGGTCGCGACCGCCACCCCGACACCGAACAGCAGTGTCGAACCCTTGGTGATGAGATCGAGTGCGAACTCGCGTTTGAAATCGAACCGTTGCATGAACAGAACCATGCGTGGGCTGATCACACTGCGCATCGCAGGCGCGATGGAGAGCACGGCGACAAGCGAGAAAAGCCGGGAATCGTCGTAGATCAGAGCCATTGGCCAGGAAATGATCATCATCAGTATGCTGATGGCCACGCCTCGAAGCAGGCTGAGGGTAAGGGCCGTGGCAAACATATCGTCAGAAGGCGACGGCTGGCGCATCAGGGCCTGCGTCAGCGGCAGGTCCAGGATTGTCTCGACGATGACCAGAACCGAGGTCGCGATAGCGACAAGGCCAAAATCTGCTGGGCTCAAAAGCCTTGCGAGGACCAGGAGGCTGACGAAATCGAGCAGTCGCGCCAGGAATTTTCCGCCGATTGTCCAGATACTCGCCGTCGCCGTCTTCTGAGATACGCTTGACATGATCTATCTTCTATTCCTCGTCGACGGATTGAGACGGTTTCGGTGGCAGCGGCAAACAGGCAGCTCCGTCCTTTTCCGTCAGCCCGGCCGTCTTCTGAAGACCTCGGCGGATCGGTCGCCATGGGTGGACAGTTGTTGTTCGATCAGGTTGGACAGACGGTCGCGGAACACGGTGGAAGAGAATTTCAGCGAGTGCGCGCGGATGGCATGCGGATCGATATCGTCCTCCACCTCTTCGAACGCCGCCATCGTTTCCAACAGAGCTTCCGTGGTCTGCTGCGCAAAGCGAAAACCGACCTGCGGCGAGGAAACGGTTTCTCTGGCACCGCCGGCGTCGAAAGCCAGGACCGGCCGCCCGGATGCCATGGCTTCCACCGGAAGGATGCCGAAATCCTCCGTGCCCGGAAACAACAGCGCGCGGCATCGCGACAGGTGGTCGCGCAGAATGTTGAAGGGCTGGTGGCCGAGAAACTCAACGGTCGGTCCGGCGATCGACTTCAGATAAGCCAATTGTTCTCCCTCGCCGATCACGACCAGCTTCCGCCCGGCCTCGGTGCAGGCGCGAACGGCGATATCCGGCCGCTTATAGGTGGTCAGCTGACCCGCATAGAGATAGAATTCGCCTTTTCCCTTCCCCACCGCAAAATCGTCCGTCGCAACGGGCGGATGGATGACGATGGATTCCCGGTCGTAGAAGCGGCGGATGCGGCTTGCGACATAATCGGAATTGGCGACGAACACATCGACTCGCGAGGACGTCGTCACGTCCCAGGCGCGCAGCATGGGCGCGGTGATCGACATCAAAGCGCGCCCAACCCAGGGCAGGCCATGACGGTAGACATGGAACTGATCCCAAATGTAGCGCATCGGCGAGTGGCAGTAGCAGACATGCAGCGCGTCGGCGCGCGTGATGATGCCCTTGGCGGGTCCGGATTCACTCGACAGCACGAGATCGTAGTCCTGCAGATCGAACTGCTCGAGCGCGAAGGGCATCAGCGGCAGCATCTTGGTATAATGCCGTTGCGCGCCGGGGATCTTCTGCAGGAAGGACGTGCGGATGTTCCGCGTCTTCAGGAAATCGCTGATGCGATCCCGGTTGCAGACGAGGGTGAAGATGTCGGCCTGCGGAAACATGCGGCACAGCTCTTCGACGACTTTCTCGCCGCCGCGCATCGAAACGAGCCAATAATGCACGATGGCGACACGAAGCTGCTTTGTGTCGCTCGCGCCTCCGGCATCAGTGACACGTCTTTTCGCCATGACAGGGGCATCGCCGAGAAATGCCCTCGCGTCGGGAAGAGAGGTTGTTGCTTTAAGAGTCAACTCAATACTCCTTGTATCACCACACCGTCTGTCAGCTCGGGAACCGCATTCGCCGAAATCAGGCTCTGGTATTCGGCAAGAAGCGCGTCGCGCCATTCCTCGTGTGTCGAGGCGAGATCCGGCGACAGCCGGAAAGCCCGCTCGCTCATGGCGCGGACCTCATGTCTCGGCATTTGGCTGAATCTCGTCAAAGTATCGGCAAAGGCGATTTCGTCAGCCGTATCGCAGGCAAGCGCCATGCCGGCTCTTTGCATTTCCTCGGCGAGAAAGGCGCTGCGCGACATGATGACCGGCAGACCGCTCCTGGCCGCTTCGATAGCGACGAGACCGAACGGCTCGGGATAGCGCGACGGCATCAACAGTGCGCGCGCCTTGCGGATGATCGGGCCGATCTCCGCATGCGACTGCCAGCCGACGGCCCTGACGTGATTTCCTGAAGCTGCGACCAGCGGCATCAGCGGCCCGTCCCCGATCACGCAGAGCCGGACGCCGGCTTTGCGCGTGGCGGCCACGGCGTCCTCTATGCCCTTCTCCTCATCCAGCCTCCCGATGAACACGAATTCGTCGTTGGCCTCCGCCTCGATGCGATTGATGGATAGCGGAGCAACGGGATTGCGGATCGTCGTCAGGCGTTCGGGCCGATATCCGGCGCCGACGAGAAAACCAGCCATCTTCTCGTGCAGCAGGATGATTCGGCCGAAATCGGCCTGATCCTTCAGCAGCCGTAGGATATTGGAGCCGCGGGCGACCCGCCATAATTTGTGGGAATAACTTCTCTTGTCGCAAGCCGTCGCAATGCAGCTTCCGCCGAGCGGGCGTCGAAGGCAGATTTCCTGTGCCTGATAGTCGAAGAAGGCGCCGTTGGGGCAGGCGGTAAAGAAATCATGCGCGTGAACCACGCATCGTCCGGCGACCGGCGCCAGTGCTCTGAAAATCGCCGGAGACAGGATCTGGTGCCAGCCATGGACATGGTAGACGGTATTGGCGGTGTCGTTTGCGGCAATCCAGTTCGCCACCATACGGACGGCGGCGCCGTTGTGAATGCCGGTCACGAAAGCCTTCGCACGCTCGGCGCTGAGCAGGTCGCGGCTGTTCAGACCGACCATCGAAACCCCGAGCGCGACAAGCTCCACATTGGCGGCGTCATCCCCGCAAATGTAGGTCACGGGGATGTCGAGCCCCCGAAAAAGCTTGGCGGACAGCACCGCCAGCGCCGTCGCGCCGCCTCTGGCCACCGAATAGTCGTCGATGATGACCACGCGATCGATCTTTGTCGTGCCTGGGCCGGGAAAACGGCCGACGCTTGCTGCGGATCGGAGAGCCTCGGGAAGCGATGGGCGCATCACTTCACCGAAACCGCGCCGTTGGCACACGCCTCCAGCGCCTTGCGGTTGAGAATGCGGATCTTGCCCTGCCCGCCGTCGATGATCTTGTTTTCCCGCAGGCGCCGCAGGCATTGATTGACCTTCTCGCGGGACGCCGGCAGCGTCGCGGCCAGGTCATTTTGCGAGATGATTAGTTCGTCGCCGCTATTTGCCGCATCTTTTCCATAAACAGCGGAGAGCCGCAGCAGCGTGCTGGCCAGCCTCGACTGCAGGCTCGATGCCGCATTGGCAATGATCCGGAGTTCAAGCTCTGAAATACGCGCCAGCGCCCTGGAGAAAACCTTTTCGCGAAAGCTTGGATCGCTGGCGTACATATCGCGCAGCAGCCGGCCTTCGAAGAAATGCAGTTCGCAGTTGGAACCGGCGCGGTATTCGAGACTCAACGTCTGCCTACGCAGGACCTCGAGCTCGCCGATGAGGCCGGATTTCGGAATAATCTCGACGATGAATTCCCTGCCGTCGGGCAGCATCGTACTGGCGCTGACCACCCCCGAATGGACGCGCGCGAAGGTATCGACGAGGACGCCGGCCCCGGCGATGACTTCGCCGCGCCGGAACCGCCGGACGCTCGACCGGCAGGAAAGAAATTCGTCGTCGATGACGATGCGGCTGTTGAGATGAATGCTGCCGTTAGCCGATATCGCCGGCTTGCCGATGCCGGCCCTGCGATCTGATGTGTGTGTCGCCCCATCCATGCGCATAACTCCGAATACTCGAATAACCATAGAAAATGCTGCACTGCATCATTTATATTGCCTTAATATGAGAGTCAAATAACATCAGCGAAATTTTACGTAAAGATAAAGCATCTATTTAGATTCAAAACAAAATATACATCACGAACTGAATTCAAAATCTCAGTTGAGCCAAAAAACCGCCGTTTGATCGAATATGACTGCCTATTAAAATGGCTTACTGAATTAAAAACAGCAATAATCGAAATGGTGATATCAAAACTGATAAATAAGTATCAGAAGATAATCGTCCCGAATTAGCTTAGATTGTCGTTTGAAATGAAAAGAAGGCCGTCATGGTGTAATCCAAACTCTCGATTGCCCGTTAGTAGCATAAACAATTTATTAAGGATTATGACCTTGGTAACAGACAACCAGAGTGCGGCGCAGCAAACTTTGAACGGTTCTTAATCGGAATGTTTTGGAGACCATCGATGACATGGGAAGCACATAGTTTCGAGGCCTGGTCGCGTGTCGGACGGTCCGCGAAAGACGGCGATCTCCATTCGTCCCGGCCTCGTGCCGCAGGCAGATCGTCGAAGCGAGCGATAGACCTTTTCATCGCAATCACGGCGCTGATCCTCCTTTCCCCGCTTCTGTTGATCGTCGCAATAATCGTGAAGATGAGCGACCGCGGCCCGGTCTTCTATTCCCATACGCGTATCGGCGTCGGCGGAGCGCCGTTCGGGTGCCTCAAGTTTCGCACGATGAAGACCGATGCGAGCGCTCAGCTTGCCGAATTGCTGCAAAACAACCCGGCTGCGCGAAGCGAATGGGAAGAGACACGCAAGCTGAAGGACGATCCGAGGGTTACAGCCGTCGGCGAGATCCTGAGGCGGTCGAGCATCGACGAACTCCCCCAGCTGATCAATATCGTGCGTGGCGACATGAGCCTTGTCGGCCCCCGGCCGATCACGGCCGAGGAATTGCCGCGCTACGGCGAGCATATTTGGGCCTACATGGCCGTCCGCCCGGGCCTGACCGGTCACTGGCAGACCAGCGGGCGCAACGATGTCAGTTATGAGTACCGGGTTTCCCTCGACGTTCACTATCTCGCCAACTGGTCGCTCGGCCGGGACTTCGTCATCATTGCCAAGACCATTCCCGCTCTGTTTTCGCAGCGCGGCTCTTACTGAGCATTCAGGGGAAGCTGCCGACCATGCGTGAAATCGGAAGACACGCTGCCCCCGTCCCTCCAAGCTGCCACTCCCTGGTTGCTCCGTGATCTCGCCATTTTGGATTAGGACGACATGACCTCAAGCACGATCTTCAGCGGTGTTTCTCCGATATCTCTGCCCGCCGCAGCCACTGGCGGGAATTCGCCGCTGACCTTGCGAGATATGCTCTTCTTTCTCAGGATGCGCTGGCGATGGATTGTGGCGACGACGCTCGTTTTCCTCGCAATGGCGGGGATCTATGTGCTGAGCGCCGAGCCGACTTTCGTTGCCAGCACGCAACTTGTGATCTTCCCTCAGGTGAGCGGCACCGAAGCACAAAGGTCTTTCGCCGAAGACGCATTCATAGAGGGACAGCTGGAGATCGCCAGATCCAGCGATGTCATCGGCGAAACGGTAAGGGCACTTGGTCTCGATACCGATCCTGGCTTTGTCGATCAGGCGCCTTCGCTGCAGGATAGAGCAAAGAACTGGTTGATGGGGATTTCCTCTGAATCAGATCCGGAATCGCAGGAAGCAGTAGGCACAGGGCCGCGCCAGGCACAGCCGCAGGCGGAGGACGATCGGATCCAGGATCGGGCCATCGCTACTCTGCTGAACATGATAGGAATACGCCGGGTCGGGAGCTCGACGATCATCGAGATCTCGGCTGCTGCGTCGACCCCTCAGAGGGCCGTCGACATCGCCGATATGCTCGCCAGGCAATATATCCAGAAGAATATCGCGATGAAGGCCAATGCCTCCCGGCAATACAGCGAATGGCTGGCAAGATTCGTAAGCGAGCAGCAGCGTGGACTGGCCGAAGCTGCCAGCGCCCTGGCCAGCTTTACAAGCAACCCGCGCGATCAGTTCAAGCTTGCGGAGCTGCAGAGTGCAACGGACGCCCGCCGCACCCTCTACGAAAATACCTTGAACCAGTTGACGGAAGCCCGACAGCGCATCACCTACCCGGTGTCCGATGCCACGATCGTCTCGCAGGCCACACTGCCGCTTTCGAAGGCCAGACCACGCAGCGCGCTCATTATCGCCTTTGCGTCGGCGGTTGGTCTTGGCGTCGGGCTGGCACTCGCCATGATCAGGCACGCCGGCGATCGCCGGATCATCCGTCCCCATCAGATCGCGGAATCCGGCGGACTGCCCTTTGTCACTTTGCTAGCGACATCGAGGCGGATCCGCAATGGTCATCCTGCACGTTTCCTTGCTGCCGGTACCGGCAGCAGCACAGCCGCCTATCCTGTCATCCCGGGCATGGCGGAACTGAGCGCGACAGTCGTCGGTCTTCGGCGCAAACGCCGGGTCGTCATTGGAATCGTCGCCGTCAATCCCGGCGGCGGGGCGTCGACCATAGCATGCGAACTTGCGGTGCTGTCCTCGATATCAGGCGCTCACACGCTGCTGATCGATGCAGCCGCACAGAAATCGTCGCTCAGCAAATCGATCGCCCCGCATAGTTCCACAGGTCTCGTCGACGTTCTCGAAAATGGCGAACTGATCCAGACGGCGGCATTGGCCCTCACCCCGACGCTGAAATTTCTTCCCCTCGGCAAAGTCGAAGCGGTGACGCCAGCCATACGCCTCAGTTCGCGCCGCACGCAGTTGAGTTTCGCCGAACTGAAAAAGGAGTTCGACGCCATATTCGTCGACATTTCCGCATTCTCCGCGTCGCCGGATGCCAATGCGATCGCGCCGGAACTGGACGGTGTCCTCGTGGTCACGTCGCACGGGCGCACCTCGATCGACGACACCATGCGCGTCATCGACACCCTGCGGAATGTCGGCGCGGAGATCCTCGGCGCGATCATCAATCATGCACCGAAAAGAATAGAGTCATGACCTCACCTTCGGCAGAAGCAACCAGGCAGGACAGCCCGATCGGACCGGCGCCTGTTCCTTGCGGCGCTGAAGCCATAGCCGGGCACGCGAAGCGCCCGTTGCGAATGGCCGTCGGGATCGCTTCGGCCGGCCGGCCCTCGATACTGCGGGAGACGGTGGATTATCTCACGGCCCTGCAGGATCAGGCCAACCGGCTGATCGTCTGCGTGCCCGTGATCGACGACGCAGCCGGGCTCGCCGACCGGCGCGACGTGGAAGTCACCGTCGGCAGCCGCGGCTTGACCTCTCAGCGCAACAGGATCATCCAGGCGGCCGCTGCCGATACGGATGTTCTGATCTTCCTGGATGACGACTTCATTCCCGCCGCGACCTTCCTGTCGCGGATGGCGGCCGTCTTTGCGGCAAACCCCGACGTGGCGATCGCCACCGGCGAAGTTCTGGCCGATGGCATCCTCGACGGCGGCCTCAGCATGTCAAACGCTCTGCAGGTTCTTGAAACTGCGGCCGAAGGAGCCGTGCAGGTGACGGATGTCTATAACGCCTACGGATGCAATATGGCGGTTCGCCTTTCACCCATTCTCGAGCACGCGCTGGCCTTCGATGAACAATTGCCGCTCTACGGCTGGCTCGAGGATGTCGATTTCAGTCGGTCCATCGCCCGCTATGGCAGGTCCGTCCGTGTCGAAGGTGCCCGCGGGGTGCACCTCGGCGTCAGATCCGGGCGCCAGCCCGGCCGAAGACTCGGCTATTCGCAGGTTGCCAATCCTGTCTACCTGACCCGCAAGGGCACGATGTCGAAGGGCCGTGCCGTTGCACAGATCGGCCGTAACATCCTGGCGAATACGCGGGGCCTGTTGTTCAATGATCGCTTGGTCGACCGTTGGGGACGTTTGAACGGCAATTTGCTGGCCCTGTCCGATCTTCTTATCGGCCGCGCCTCTCCGTCCCGCATTCTCGAATTCGGCAATCCCTCGTCGCGCGAGCTGCCTTCGCCGCCGATCGCAACGAAAAGGAGATAGCAGACATGCAGCGCACATCCTTGTCCGATCGCCTCATCTCCGCCGCCCTTGCCTTGCTGGTATCTTCCTGCGTAACCGGCTGGAGCGTCGCTCATGCGGAAAACTATACGCTCGTGCCGGAAGATCAGGTGCGACTGCGTGTCGTCGAATGGCGATCTTCGGATGCCCGGTATGCCAGCTGGGAGGCACTCGGCGGGACATATACGGTCGATGATACCGGCAATCTGGCGATCCCGATCGCTGGCCAGGTGCAGGCGATCGGCAAGACGACGGAACAGGTTTCCGATGCGATCGCCACTGCGCTCTCCGAAAAGGCCGAACTGCCGGGAAAACCGTTCATCGCGGTGGAGATCGCTCAACATGCACCGATCTTCGTAACCGGAACCGTGCAGACCCCTGGGCGCTATGCTTTTGAGGCCGATATGACGGTTATGAAGGCCGTCAGCATCGCCGGCGGCTTCCTTCGGGAGCGCGAGGAAAATACCGTCTTCGAGCGCGACCGGATCCAGGCCGCCGGCGCCTATCGAACCGCCATTCTCAACCGGCGCGATCTTCTGATGCGCCAGGCGCGGTTGCGCGCCGAGATTGCCGGCGAACAGAGTTTCGAGATCCCTGCCGAGCTCGCCGGAACGCCCGATGTGGACAAGCTGAAGGCGCAGGAATTGAACCTGATGCGGCTGCGACGCGTCGATATCGAAAGCCAGATCGAAGCGGCAAGCGACCTCAGCCGTCTCTACGGCCAGCAGGTCCAGTCTCTCGAGGCCAAGATCAATTCGCAAAAACGGCAGATCGACCTCGCGCAGAAGGAACTGGACAATGTCAACAGCCTGGTGAGCAAGGGCTTGGTCAGCAATTCCCGTCAGGTCTCGGTCGACCGCGGGGTCGCTGATGCGCAAGGCACCCTGATCGATCTCGAAGTCGCCCTGACCACGGCTCGCCAGGGGCTCAGCGAAGCCGACCGCTCGAAGATCAATATCGTCAATCGGCAGAACAGCGAAAACCAGGAACTGCTGAACCAGGTCAATCTGGCGATCGGCAGAGCGGCGATCGATATCCAGGTGGCCCAGCTTCTGGGCGAGCAGGCTGGCTACAGCGCGCAACTCGCCCAGATGAATACGGAAACGCCGGGTCTTGGCAGAGCGCAGAAGAACTACAGGATCGTGCGTCGCAACGAAGACGGGACTTATCGCAATATCGAGGCGGACGAGACGACCACCTTGCGGCCGCATGATGTCGTCGAAATCGGCATCGACACCGACCTTCAGACGCCGTCGCCTCCGCTGCAGCTGCAGTCCGCACCGCAGCAAAGCTCGACCGTCCCGCTGTCGAATGTGGCAGGCGATAATCAAGCGGCTGCCGGCTGGATATCCCAGACGGGATCGAATTAGGGGGCGGTTGTGAGCATCGACGACAGCTGGCGGCTTCCGCCTCAAGCATCGCGCCGAAAGGTGGAAGCCGGTCTTCGGCAAAACCGATGCCTCCGCCGCTCGCCGTCCGGATCGGGGTCTGAAGCATGTCGATAGAACCGATCGGTTTCATCGTTCTGCTGCTTGGCCTGCTCGGCATGGTCAACGGCGCGCGTTTTGCGGTCGCGACCCTTTGCCTGTCGACGCTGCTGGGGGCCGCAGCGGCTCTCCAATTGCCCGCGCTCGGCGGCAGCAGCATCCAGCCAAGCCATCTACTGGTACTTTTTCTCGTGGCCGCCGCCCTGTTACGCCCGGCTCAAACACAGGCCATGCTGACCAGTCTCGCCTATCCGGGTCCTGGTTTCTGGTTTGCCTGCTACATCCTGTTTTCCGTAGCATCCTCTTTCTTCTTGCCCCGCATCTTTGCGGGCGCGACCTTGGTCTACTCCTCTGCACGAGACGCCACGGGCATGATGTCGACGGTGGCCGCTCCCTTGTCGCCGGGTTCGTCCAATCTCAGCCAGTCCGTCTATCTGCTCGGCGATCTGGCCTGCTTTGCTGCGATCTCGGGGCTTACCAGGCTCGGATATGCCCGTTTCATCGCACTGCAGTTGATCGTGGCCTCGATCGCATGTTTTGCCCTGGCGTTGGTCGATATCGGAACGTTCCTGACCGACCAGTCCTACCTGCTCGATGTCATCAGAAATGCGAATTATACGATGCATACGGCCGAGACCATCAGCGGCTTCAAACGCATCGTCGGTCCGTTTCCCGAAGCAAGCACTTATGGCGCGGTCGCATTGACCTATTTTTCCTTCACGCTCATGCTTTGGCTGGAGCGCGTCCAAAGCCGCATGGCGGGACTTGCAACGCTTTTTATCGGCCCGACGATCGTCCTTTGCACCTCAACAACCGCCTATATCGCCGGCATCTTCGTTGTCTGCATGTTCGTGCTCTATTGCTTGAAACGACTGATCGGCGGCCCGGCCACGACCCCGCACGTGGCACTCCTGGTGATCACGCTGTTCTTGATTCCCTGCGCCATCGTCGCGCTCAGCCTTGTCCCCGATGCGTGGGATTCCATTGCCGGCCTGGTGAACACCACCTTGTCGGACAAGCTTCAATCGCAATCCGGCGAAGAGCGCACTGCCTGGAACACGCTGGCATTGATCGCATTCGTCGATACTGCCACCTTCGGCGCCGGGCTCGGCACGGTTCGAGCCTCGAGTTTCATCGCTGCATTGCTCTCCAATGTCGGATTGACCGGCACTCTTCTCTTCGCCGCCTTCCTGTACAGCCTCGTGAGAGCCTCCGGCCGGCATAGGTCAGGCAATCGGGAGATGCACGCGATCGGAAACGCGGCGGTGATGGCATCCATCGCCCAGGTCGCCTCGGCGGCGATATCGGGAAGCGGCACCGATCTCGGTTTGCTGTTCAGCACCACGGCCGGCCTGGCGGCCGGCTGCCTGGCGGCAACCAATACCTCGCCACGCCGCGCGACCCGATCGCTTGCCAACCGGACTCCACTGGGGACATCGACATCTCTGATGAGAGCGCCGATGTTTTCAACACGATGACGCCCGCTGTGGAGCTCCGCCATGGCGTAGCATGGCAATCTCATCAAGCCGTTGGCGTGCCGGCACGGGGCCGAAGCCAGCCGGCCACGCCGCATCTTTCAAGAATCTCCTGTAGAAACAAACTGGCGAACGAACGCCGTCCTGCAAGGCCATCCGCAGAAGGCTATGCGGCGGATTCCATGTCGATATTAGCCTTGCGGGCGCTCACGGGTGGTCGCGACGCTATCTGCAGCGGAATTGTTTTCCCGCAGCCTGGCACTGCGTCGCAAAAACCCCGAGAGGAACACGCCCGCCAGATAGCCGATTTCCATGAGCGAGAGAATGGCGACACCGAAGAGGATTGCCGCAATCACCGAAGACCCGTCGACGAAAGCCACACTGCCGAAGCCGATTGCGACGAGAAACGCAAAAATTGCGAAAGCCCAGGCGCGGATGGAAGCCCCGGCAGCGATCGAAATGACGGCTGCCACAAGTATGGTGATCAACATGACAATCCCCCTCCCCTCCGCATTCCACCAAACGTCCCGGCACCAATCGTCGTACCGCGAAACGATATGTCGAAACACAGCCTTATGACAGACAAGGCATTCCTCAATGAATACCTCAACAATGAAACACGCAAAAGCCGCCGTCAGCCAGATACCGATTCAGCACCATTGGACTGGATGTCGGCAATATATACTGAACAGGGCCTTCATATGACAGACCTGTCGGCTCAATTCACAACTGTTCCCTCGCCTCGCAAAGACAATGCCGATTCAATCGTATTGCGCACAATCGGAAGGGTGATGACATGAATAATCAGTGCGTCGTCTACGTCACGGATGTCGAATATTCATTTCCGACCATTCTCTCGGCGCTTCAGGCTCGCAAATTCGCAAGCCCCGTGACCGATGTCTGCGTCCTCATGTCGGAACATCTCGACAATTTCGAAGAGTTGAAAGCCCTGCTCGCAACGAGCAGGGTCATATTGATCGATGCGACTGAGGCGCTGCAGGACTCGCTCGGCAAGCTCGACAGTTCGCATTTCCAGGGGCGCATCAGCGTCAGCACGATGGCCAAGCTGGTCCTTTGCGAGATCCTGCCTGCCCATTATACCCAGATCATCTACCTCGATGGGGATACCCAGATCGTCAGCGATCTGGGTGCTTTCGAAAGTGCAACAGTGCCCGAAGGCAGGTTTTTCGCGGCACGCGATTACACGGCGATCCATGACTTCCTCGACACGGGAAAGGACAGCCACTATTTCAATGCAGGGGTCCTGAAATTCCATCGCAACGGCTGGATCGGACAGGAGGCGCTTGAGCTTTTTGCTAAAAATCCCGAGGCCTGCGAGGGCAAACATGATCAGGGCGCATTGAATTATGTCTGCGGTTCATCGCTCATCCTCGTATCGAACCGGTGGAACTTTCCCAAACAGTTCCTTCATCTGGTGACCATGTCCTCCTTGTCGATCGTCCATTATATGGCGCATCCGAAGCCATGGCACGGAACCTTCTTTCCATGGACCGATAAAGAAAGCCAAGTGTACGTCGACTTGCGCAAAGCACATCCGATTTACAACTCTCTGTATCGCGGAATAAGCTTCGACCGTAAGATGCTGTATAAATATCGATCGATACGGGCGCGCATCGAACACGCGATTGAGAAAAACGAATTCAATCCTCGGGTTCAGAGCCTGCTGGTTGGCGATTACGCTGTATGATGATGTATTGCTGGTCCGTCCTGAATGTTCGCGAAACTGAACTCAGCGTCGCCGGTCGAGCCGTGGACTTGCAGACGGAAGCGCAAGTATTCATCCATTCATTCCAGGAATGGATAATGTTCAGGACAGAATATGAGTTATAGCGCTTCCGCCGCCAGTATCTCGCATTATCTGAAAGCCCGCCTGCGCCGGTCGCTCAAGGCTCGGCAGGTTCGCTATGACCTGCTGCGCAGCGGGCTCGAGCAGGCGCGCCACGTCGTCATCTGCGTCATCCGCGACGAAGGGCACCGGCTGGCCTTCTTCCTGCAGTATTATCGTGATCTCGGCTTCGAGCACTTCATCTGCATCGATAACGGCTCGACCGACGGCACAGCCGAGTTGCTGTCCAGCTTCGACGACGTCTCCCTTCTTTCCGCTCATGGGTCCTACAAGGCGGCGAGATTCGGAAACGACTGGATCAACGAAGTTATCAACCGGCACTGCCGGGAGAAGTGGGTCCTGTACGTTGATGCAGATGAATTTCTGGTCTATCCCCATTGCGACACTCGGCCGATCGATCAATTGACCGCCTATATCGAATCCATGGGCGGCCACTCGCTCCGCTCGGTCATGATCGACATGTATAGCCCGCATCCCGTTCTCGAGAACATCTGCGAACCCGGTCGCAACCCGCTCGAGGTCTGCAATCTCTTCGACCGATCCGGCTATATCGCGCATTTCGACAAACGCAACCGGACAATATGGATCAAGGGTGGCGTTCGCGGGCGGGTCTACTTCCACGACCGGCTGTGGGACGGCCCCGCGCTCAACAAGATACCTCTCGTCTATGTGGCGGGTGAACGTCTGTTTCTCAAATCATCACACCAGGTCTGGCCGCTCTCGCTGAATTTGGGCGACATGCGAGGAGCGCTCGGCGTATCCGGCGCCCTTCTGCATTTCAAGTTTCTGTCGACCTTCGTGCACAAGGTTGCCGATGCGGCACACCGGTCCCAACATACGGAAGAATACACCGTATACTCCTCAGGCAAGGACATGGATGACTTCGTCCATGACGATACGGGGACCTACAGAAGCTGGAAGGACCTGTCCGATCACGGGCTCATACAGGGTGAAGGCTGGAAATACTGGAGGAATGCCTCCGAGACCGAAGTCTAATGCAAGTCGTCCAAAAATGCGCAGCGGTTTTGGGACGACGCGCATGAAGACAAGAGCCAACACGTCAACCCGAGCTTTCAACCTGCATCATCTCACTATCGACTCCCCATCAAACACAAAGCCCGCCGGCGGCGGGTTCTGTTGAGGCTTCTGCCGTTCCGTTTTATTTTATCGAGGCGCCGCCTCAAACGAGAGACGTCACACCCTCGGCATAAGCCTCAAGCGCCTTGCGATTGAGAATGCGGATTTTGCCCTGTGTCCCGTCGACCACTTTGTTCTCGCGCAAACGCCGCAGGCATTGGTTGACCTTCTCACGCGACGCCGGCAGCGTTGCGGCTAGATCATTTTGGGAGATGATCAACTCATCGCCACTATTCTCCGCATCCATTCTGTACAGGGCGGAAAGACGCAGCAGCGTCCGGGCCACTCTCTGCCTTAGACTCGATCCGGCATTGGCAATGATCCGCAGTTCGAGTTCGGAAACACGCGCCAGCGCCTTTGACAGGATCTTCACCTGAAATTGCGGATCGTTCGCACACAAGTCCCGCAGTAATCGACCGTCGAAGTAATGGAGTTCGCAGTCCGAGGAGGCCCGATATTCCAGGTTGAGAGACTGCTTGCGCAGCACTTCCAATTCGCCGATCAAGCCACCTTTAGGAATGATTTCGACGATGAACTCTCGTCCATCGGCAAGCGGGGTGCTTGCACTCACCATTCCGCGCTGCACGCGGGCGAACATGTCGATGAGGACACCGGCGCTGGCAATAAGCTCACCGCGACGAAACTTGCGAACACTCGAGCGGCAAAACGGGAACTCGTGATCCAAATCCCCCCGATCACCGTAAACAATACCTACAGTTCCGAAAGTAATCGCTTCGCCTATTCGCGCCGCGTCTCCTCTAGTTCTGTCGTCTCTGATGCTAATCACCCCATCCATAAGTGCAACTCCACGCAGACTAATTGGCTTACTAGCTCGAGAGACATTCGTAATAATTTGAATTAGAAAGTCAAACAGTAATAAAATAAAAATATCGTGTTGAAACTATACATAATAATGACGGATCCTCACATTTATATATCATAAAATTCATATTGAATTCTGTCTTAAGCAACGCTTTGAAGCTGTAGGACGATTTTTATACGATTTATGACAATTGCCAATCCGCAGAATATGTTAACTATCATAATAATAATGTCATTTATTAAAATAAAGATAAATAATATTTTTGCTACATCGCCAAAAGCGAAGGTAATATTTAATATATTCACAGGAATTTCTTCAGAGAATAAAGAATTTATTCACGATTATGACCTCGGTCACAGACATAGAACTTGCAATAAAACAAGCTTTGGCTGTGATTTCTGGGGTTTGTCTAACGGAGACGCGGATGGCGGGAAAAAATCAGGGCATAAACCCGATCAAACCTTGGCGGGATTTCGCCAGGGCACGACGGGAAAGGCGTCCATTCAATTCGTTACAATCCCATACGATCAGCAGAATTCTGAAGCGCGCGTTGGACCTCATCATTGCAGCAGGGCTCTTAGTCCTTTTGTCGCCGCTCCTTGTATCGGTAGCAGCCATCACAACGCTAAGTGATTGGGGGCCAATTTTCAATTCCCATCGCCGGATCGGTTATAAGGGAAAAGAGTTTGGTTGCCTCAAGTTTCGTACGATAACAGTCGATGCAACGGCCAACGCGCCTGTCACAGTCGTCGGCGATATTTTGAAACGATCGAGCCTCGACAAGCTTCCGCAATTGATCAACGTGTTGCTGGGTCAAATGAGCCTCGTCGGGCCCCGCCCCATTACCAAAGAAGAGCTGTCACATTACGGTGAACATGCTTACGCCTACATGGCCGTCCGTCCCGGCCTGACTGGCCATTGGCAGACCAGCGGGCGCAACGACGTCAGCTACCGGAATAGGATTTCCCTCGACGTCGAGTATTTGTCCAAATGGACGCTGGCGTTGGATTTCGTGATCGTGGCAAAGACGCTCTCCGCCCTGCTTTCCCGGCACGCCTTACTGCCCAGGGTGGATTCCTGAAGCGCGTCGCAATCTTTCAGCTTCGCGCCCAGCTTAGCCGACCATCCGGCCGGCCTCGGTCATGTCATTACCCATGAGGGCGTTTGCCTGTGACATGGGAGCGCTCAGTGATGGCGTTCTTTTTCCGGCGCTTTTGAATATGCCACAAGGAGAAGGCAAATAGGCCCACCAGATAGCATATCTCCATTAATACAAGCACTTCGAAACAAGAAACGACCGCCTCCGTCAAGGAGGTACCTTTCAGCAGGATCACGCCGCCCAAGGCCATGACAACTAGAAATGCAAATATTGCAAAGGCCGAGGCGCGGATGGTGGCTCCGGCAGCGATGGAGACGGCAACCACGACGAGCGTGCTCTTCAGCATTATTCTGATCCTCTCTTCACACCTCCTCCAAGCCACCGCCAGCCCACGACGACATGACAAAACCCAAAGTCGAAACGAAGTTCGATCAAAGTATTTTATCTATTACGGTTAAAATATTGCTAACATCCGCCCAGCAAGTCGTTGAACCCCATCGGATAATATTCGACTATTCATCCAGAAGGCCTGTTCTACCCATTAAACCCAAGGAATCCTTGGATATTGCAGTCAGAAAGATTTTAGGCATCGAAGGCTTATACAGCAGCCGGCAATGCAACTCCGGCCTCCTCTCGCCGAACTGAACGTTCACGTGTTTTTCCTGAAAAGATGAATTTGGCAATAGGCTTACGCTCGAGCGTATGTGCGCTGGCAACGATCGGGCTTACGCTCGTCCGGCAAGCGCGACGGCCTCAGTGTTGCGCAACAGCCTACGCAAGACTCGGCTCCTGCGATGGACCCGGATTGTTCATCTGAGGTGATCGGGCGCGCAACAACGAAAACAGAGCCCGCCGCCATGGCGAGCTCTGCTGATGTCCTTGCCGGTTGAACACCTGCGATGGAATTGCCGGCATCGAGGCCGTATCGGCAAGCCTATTTCGAGACAGCGCCGGCCAATTGCCGTTTTGCGACGCGTTGGAGACTGAGGTTTTCCAGCCAGGTGACTTGTTTCCTCAATTTCAACGCCGGCTTTTCGATGAATCTCCACGAGAAGGCGGCAAAGCAAGCGGCAATGATGCTGCAGACAATGCCGTTCAGCCACCAGTTATGCGCCCAAGGTCCGAGCGCTACGAACGCCTGTTGGATCGGATAGCCATAGAGGAAGACGCCGTAGGAGTAATCAGCTCCACGCAGGACGCCGAGCTTGCGGGGCGAGGTGAGGCCAAGGAAGACCGTGACATATCCCATGGCCGGAATGGCAACAAAGTCCCCAAAGGAGGTGAACCAATAGGCCCATAGGATGAACGCCACCGAGGCGAGGAAAATGCGGATATCCCAAAGAACCTTGTCCTTGTAGAGATAGAAGGTCACCCCCACAAGAAAAGCACAAATGAGCAGATTGCCCGACGCAGTCGTCGGCATATTCGCCCAATCACTTTCATGTTTCCAATATCTTGCGATACCGAAGCTTATGATCAAGGCCGGCGTTGCGATAAGGGCAATCACCCGCCGCCTGACGACGCCGAGCAAGAAGAGGACGGCAATCACCCCATAGCACTCAAGCTCGAAGGGCACAGTCCAGAGCTGCCCGTTCACCATCGCGGCATCAGGATTATCCAGGAATACCCCGGGAAGATTGAAGTGAATGTGCCCTGTGACATTCATCAGATATGTAAAGAACTGAGGATCGGTGAAATAGTCACGCAGGTCATACTCTGTATAGATCGCACCGAGTATAAAGGCAGCCAACAATACCTCTACCGCAAGAGCAGGGTAGATCCGGATAAATCGGTTACCGAGAAAGGAAATCAATGTCTTCGATCGTTCAAGACTGCCAGCCACCAGGAACCCGCTCAGGACAAAGAACATGGGCAGCACAGACTTGATAACAGGGCGGAAGGATGACTCCCAGAGAAAGAGGTCATCGCCGTACGTGACGCGGGCCGTATGTATCCAAAGCACTGAAAAGGCTAACAGTAATCGCATATAATCGAATCCTGTCGGTCGCCCGTTCGCTTGATCAAGCTTTTCGCCGAGAAACATCTGTGCCCCTTTCAGAAGTATTGACTCGATTTGGAATGGCAACCGTTGCCGCAGAGCGGCGCCGGCATCATTGCCGGGTCGGGGCCGCGTGTCAGTGACCACAGGTACATCAGTTAAAAATTGAACGAGAGAGCAGCCCTCTCCCGAAGACGCGTCTCTGACCATCAACCCATGGCCCTGTGCTCCCGAGGTGCCCTGCGATGGTCGGAGTCGGTATCCAGGTGATCGGGCAGCGGATTGGATGAGGAGACTATGAAATTTCTGGCCACCCTGTTTTGTCTTGTTCTCGCCTCTATCGGATTGGGGCTGATCGCAGGCGGCGCTTGGCTGCTGCTCCTCGGCGGTTCGCCCTATTACGCGATCACCGGACTTGCCTATCTGGTTGGCGCATTTCTGCTGTGGCGCCGGAAGATATCAGGCAGCCTCATCGTCCTGCTTGTCGCCGTTCTCACCCTTCCCTGGGCGTTATGGGAGTCGGGTCTTAATTTTTGGGCGCTTTTTGCCCGCTTGATGTCCCCCATCGCGCTGGCAAGCTTTGCGCTTCTCTTTGCTCCGTCGCTTTCCCTGACCGCCAACCGGAAGCTCTTATATGGCGGTGCCTCGGTTACGGCGATCCTGTTCGTCGCGGGTTTCGGCCTGAGCTTTGTGCCGCACGGCATTATCCGCCCCTCCGCCGACATCACCGCCTACAAGACCGCCAAGGGCGACAACGCTCCCTCCGATTGGACATCCTATGGCCGCACCACCGCAGGAGATCGTTATTCGCCATTCGATCAGATCAACCGCGGCAATGTGTCCAAGCTCGATCTTGCCTGGACATATCGCACCGGAAAAAGCGATGGCGCCGATCAGAACACCCCGCTGCAGATCGGCGATACGGTCTACACCTGCACGCCGACAGACGTGATCGCAGCGCTCGATGCAGATACCGGCAAACCCCGCTGGACCTTTGACCCCAAGGCGATGGCGCCTTACTGGCAACGCTGCCGCGGCCTCGGTTACTACAAGATGCCAAAGGCGACCCAGTCAGCCGATGGTCTCTGTAACGAGCGTTTGGTGCAGACGACGATCGATGCCCGTCTCCTGGAAATCGATAGCAAGACCGGCACCCTCTGCAAGGACTTCGGAGACAATGGCACCGTCCAGCTTTCCCAGGGCATGGGCGAAGTCAAGTCAGGCTATTATTTCCAGACATCGGCGCCGCTGATTGCCCGCAATCTGATCGTCGTCGGGGGTTGGGTCACGGACAACCAGGAGGTCGGCGAACCCTCCGGCGTTATCCGCGCGTTCAACGTGGTCACCGGCGAGCTCGAATGGGCATGGGATCTCGGCAACCCCGAGATCACCAAGCTCCCGCCGGACGGCCAGACCTATACGCGGGCCACGCCCAACATGTGGACGATGGCCGCTTTCGACGACAAGCTTGGCCTCATCTATGCACCGCTCGGCAATACCACGCCGGATTATTACGGCGTCAATCGCCCTGGTTTCGCCGATCAATACAACGCGACATTGGTGGCGCTCGATGTAACGACGGGTCGGGAGAAATGGAAATTCCAGACCGTGCATCACGATATCTGGGACTATGATCTGCCGGCCCAACCCCTCCTGATCGATCTGCCCGACGGCAATGGCGCCACCGTGCCCGCTCTGCTGCAGACCACCAAACGCGGGCAGCTTTTTCTCCTCGACCGTCAAACCGGCACACCACTTGCCGAAGTTCAGGAGAAACCGGTGCCGCAGCAAGGCGGCGCGCCGGAAGAAAAACTGTCCCCGACGCAGCCCTACTCCGTCGGCATGCCGACAATCGGTGCGGAGCGCGTAACCGAGCAGACGGCCTGGGGCCTCACCATGTTCGATCAGCTGGCATGCCGCATCGCATTCCGCAAGATGCGCTACGACGGCGATTTCACCCCGATCGGCACACAGTATGCGATCCAGCAGCCGGGCAATCTGGGTGGTCTCAACTGGGGAAGCGTATCGGTCGACCTGCCGAACAACAGGGTCTTCATGAACGATATTCGCGTCCCCAGTCTCTTCTCACTCATTCCGCGCGCCGAATACGTCGATTTTGCCCTGACCACAACCGCGCACGGCCCCTCCGCCCCCCAGCGTGGTACGCCTTACGCCATGGCCACCGAGATGTGGACATCGAGGCTTCGCGTTCCTTGCACGCAACCGCCCTTCGGCACCGTCACCGCAGTGGATCTGAAGACGCGCAAGATCGCATGGCAGGTTCCTGCCGGCACAGCCGAAGAACTCGGGCCGTTCAAGATCAAAACCAAGCTGCCTATGCAGATGGGCCTTCCGAGCTACGCCGGCACGTCGGCCACCGCCGGTGGAATCGTCTTCTTCGCTGGCTTCCAGGACTATTATATCCGCGGCTATGATGCCGAGAACGGTACCGAACTCTGGAAATATCCTCTCCCGGTCGGTTCGAGCGCGACGCCTATGACCTATGTCTCGCCGAAAACAGGCAAGCAATATGTCCTGATATCGGTTGGTGGAGCGCCATACTCGAAAGATGTTGGCGACTATGTGCTGGCGTTTTCTCTAAAGAACGGAGATTAACCCCTCAAGTCCAGTGAACCGGCTGCGCTCAGGCTGAATCTCACGCCTGGCGACCAGAGTCGATTGGTTAGGGGGCTCCGGATCAAT
Organism: Rhizobium sp. WSM4643; assembly: GCF_025152745.1. Classification (NCBI taxonomy): domain Bacteria; kingdom Pseudomonadati; phylum Pseudomonadota; class Alphaproteobacteria; order Hyphomicrobiales; family Rhizobiaceae; genus Rhizobium; species Rhizobium sp. WSM4643. Next base: position 3,499,233 of record NZ_CP104040.1, read on the forward strand.
CCTGATTTCTCCATAGAACGACGCCGACGCGTCCTTCCATTCGAAACCCCGAGGACTTCAACGGCTGCGTGAAAGGAACCCGTAAGTAATGATTTACTATACCAGATCTTGCTCAATACTGAGGGCAACAGCCGTCGAACCGATATCACGGACTACCCCGTGCTATGACGGCATATGCACGCGGGACTGGCAACCGCTTCCTCAACCGGACAGAATGCGAACGTCTATCGTGACCACCGGGCTATGATGTCGTCGGTATTTGCCAGCGCCTTGCGGACTGCGTTGCGCGCCAAGTTCGGCCGCTGCAGTCGAATGCTTTTCTCAATATTTTCGTGAAGTTTCAGCGCATATCGCAAGTTGTCTTCCTCCCGCGTGACATGGGCGAAGAGGTGATTCAGCGCCGATTCGATCAATACGCCGAGCGGTACCAACAGATCATTTCCGGAGGCGCGCAAGATCGCGATGTGAAATCGCGCATCGGATTCTGTTCGCTGCTGGAGCGATGTCGCCTGGTCCATGTCATGCAAGGCCTGACTGATCGCGTTCATCTGCTCCTCAGTTCGTCGCTCCGCAGCAAGCGCAGTCGCTTCCGGCTCGATCATATGCCTGAGTTCTTGCACGGCTCTCAGAAAGGATTCGCGATCGGGAGATGCGGCATACCAGCCCAAGACATCTCGATCCAGCAGGTTCCAACGTTCCCTAGGTTCGACCCAGCTGCCGATTTTCGGGCGGGAAGAAAGCAGGCCCTTGGCCTTCAACATCTTGATCGCTTCGCGCACCGCCGAGCGGCTGACGTCAAAGACTTCCGACCATTTTGCCTCATTTGGCAGGATCGTGCCCGGAGGATAGTCCCCGCGCACGATTCGCAGACCGATCTCGCCGGCCAATGACACATGAACGCTCGCCCCAGTCATGCGGGGAGAATTTGGGCGCCTTGTGGTTATCGAGCGGTCAACCGTCACCACCTCGACCGCAGCCGTTGGCTTTCCTGATTTTTTGTCAGGCATTTATTTCTACTGCCTCAGCATTCTTTCGACTGTCTGCACGTATGATCAAAACAATCGTAATAACGAGGAAGTCGCCTGCGATTGACGCCGGCACAAAGCGCGGAATTCAAGGCGCGTCAACCCTGCGGATCTCTCGATCCGTCTCGTGAGGACAGTCGGCGCACCCTTCAACCGGGTGCGCCAAACCGTGAACCTACTTTTGAATGCAGGTGTCGACTGTATCCTTTGTGCACTCATCGAGCCCGGTGAAGACCGGATCTTTAACCGGCTTGCCGGCAATCAGATCCATCATCACCGAAGGTGCTTTGTAGCCCATCTCGAATGGCCGCTGGCCGACGAGCGCAGTCACTAGGCCTTCCTTCGCAATGGCAACCTCGTCGCCGATCGTGTCGGCCGCACCAATGACGAAATCGTTGCTGGCGATCTTCTCGGCCATTGGCTTGAACAGGTCGCGATAGGGTTGCGGTGCGCCGAACAACGGCCAGCCACCCATAATGCCGAATGCGTCCATGCCGGGATTGGCCGCGAGAATATCGGTCATTGCCTGAACACCCTTGGCACCGTCGTCATTGGTGAACACCGGGCAGCCGGCGACCTCAGTCCAGCCACCCTCACCTTTCAGCGCGGGCAAGCCTTTCTGACCAGTGAGCGTGTCGCGCATCCCTTGTGCGCGGCGTAGAATATTGTCTGCGCCCGGATTGCCTTCGATCGTGCAGATCTTGCCGCCCTTCGGCTTGGCCTTCTTGATGTACTCGCCGATGCGGGCGCCCATCAGATAGTTGTCGGTGCCAAGATAGGTCTTGCGCAAGGCTGCATCCTCGGCGGCAAGATCGGCATCGAGCGTCATCACCGGAACCGTTGGATTGGCGGTCTTCAGGGTCTGGGCGATGAGCTTTGCATTTGACGGCGAGATTGCGATTGCAGCCGTGTCTGCCTTGCCCAACATATCCTGAACGATCTGCGCTTCGCCGGCTTCATCTGATGTCGATGCCGGACCGGTGTAGAAGCATTCGTATTCGGCCGTGGGGTTCTCCTTGTTCCATTTCTGGCAACCTTGATTGATTGCTTCGAAGAACGGATTGTCGAGGCCTTTGACGACGATGACGAGTTGCTTCTTGGCCAAGGCTTGCCCGGCGGTCATTGCTAAAACTGCGGCTGTAAGTAGTAATGCCTTCCTCATAGTTTCCTCCCTTGAAACAGACGGACACCGCGTGCCCGCCACACGAAATCAACCCGGATACCAGACGATGCGAGGCTCCTCCTTTGAGCGCTCGTATTGCCATGCCGAGTCGATAAGCATTTCGAGATCGTAGTCTGGCCGCCAATCCAGCAGGTATTTCGCTTTGCTGTTGTCCATCCAATTGGAATGGAATCGGCTTGGTATGTCGATTGAGCCGAGATTGCGGGTACTGAGGAGATAGGCGGCGACTTCAGCATAGTCGACCGGTCGATCCATGCAGATATTGAAGAGTTGCCGCTCCGCCCGGGGGTTATCGATCGCTGCCAGTATTGCCGATACAAGGTCATCGACATGCACGAAGTTGCGTTTCAGCGGACGACTGTCAGCATCGAGCAGCAGCGGCACCGTATCCATCGCCGCATAGCGCCGTGCCGCGTCTTCCGGGACGAGCGTCTTCCAGTCCGGACCGCCAAAGACGTCGTCTCCAAAAGACAGCGAATACTTGAAGTCGTCCTTTTCCATGATCCAGGGCGCGCGCAGACAACAGCCATTAAGGCCGTACTGAATGCCAAACTGCTCCAGCATGACCTCTTCCAGGACTTTGGAGAGCGCATAGCTTCCCGGATAGGCACAATGGCGGGTGTTCTCGGTGATCGGGCCGTTGTGGCGATAGTGGAAATGTCCCACACCCGCATCACCACCAATCAGGATGAACTGGCGTGCGGTGACGCTCGTACGGAACTCCTCGAGCAGCCAAAAGAGACCTTTGACCGTGACATCCATGATGTCTTCAGGCGTTTCCTTGCATGTGGCGAGATGCACGACATGGGTAACGTCATCCAGCGCCGCTGCCACGACATCGCGATCGGCGATCGAGCCTTGGAAGACATCGACACGGTCGGTCGCCTCGTACAAACGATTATGACAAAGCGCACGAATACGGGCTTTGGAAAATCTCGGATCGTCAAGCAGCCCAGCAATGAAGCGCCGCCCGACCTTGCCCGTCGAACCGGTAACAAGGATCAGCATGCTCATTCTCCCCCATGAGTAGCTAATATCCGGGCACCACTCTCGTCAAATGATATTTGTCTGACAAAACAGATTTTTGCGACAATAGGAGCAACGGCCGGGACAATGAGTTGACGCTGTCGCAGGGTTTTGCGTAAATGCTCCCATTCGCTTTTCCTGGGAGGACACTGGAGAAGCGGACACGCTCGAGCCTTGCGTCGGAGACAGGCAGGGTTCGGAGCGATGGATGGCCCGCAGGTTTTGGGAGGCGAGGAGGCTGGTGGCGGTTCTTGAACTCAGCAATATTTCCAAACATTTCGGCGCCATCCAGGCAGTCAACGATGTTTCGTTTTCACTCGAAGCGGGGCAAGTGGTCGGCCTCATGGGCGATAACGGCGCTGGCAAGTCCACACTGGTGAAGATGATTGCCGGCAACTTTCGGCCGAGCCATGGAACCATGCGGCTCGACGGCGCCGATCTCGTGCTTCATCGGCCGAAGGAAGCACGCCAGCATGGCATTGAGATCGTTCACCAGGATTTGGCGCTCTGCAACAATCTGACGGCGGCAGCGAACGTGTTCCTCGGACGAGAACTGCGCCGCGGCCTTTGGCCTCTTCGCATCCTCGACCACAAGAGCATGTACAAGCGCGCCGGCGAGATATTTCGCGAACTCAAATCCGAGACGCGGGCGCGCGACCTCGTCAAGCAAATGTCAGGTGGCCAGCGGCAAGCGGTCGCGATCGGCCGCACGATGCTGTCTGAAGCGAAAATCGTATTGATGGACGAGCCGACGGCAGCCATTTCCGTGCGCCAGGTGGCTGAGGTTCTGAATCTGATCCGCCAGTTGCGGGACCGGGGCATTGTCGTTGTCCTGATCAGCCACCGCATGCCCGACGTCTTTTCGGTCGCCGACCGCGTGATCGTGATGCGGCGAGGCAGAAAAGTAGCCGACAAGCAGATCGCGGCAAGTTCGCCGGAGGAAGTGACGGGACTGATCACCGGCGCCATCGAACAGGTGTGATCGATGCTATCCGTTGCAACGAGAAGGAAGAAGGTCGACGATGGCGATTACACTTGACCAAACGATCGGACAGAAGCAACGGAGCTGGCTTGCGACGATCATGGGCGGCCAGACATTCTGGGTGCTGATTGCAGTCATTCTCGCCTGCATTTTTCTGTCGATGGCGACGGACTCCTTTGCGACGGCGAAGAACATCTACAACATCACCCGCAACGTCACCTTCGTCGCCATTATCGCGCTGGGCATGACGCTGGTCATCATCACCGGCGGCATTGATTTGTCCGTTGGCTCGGTGCTTTGCCTGTGCAGCATGGTGCTGGCGGTCGTCATGCATGCGGGATACAGCATTGAAGTCGGCATCGCCGCCTCAATCGGTACCGCTCTATTGGTCGGAGCTTTCAATGGCGTCTTGATTGCCTATCTCGGCTTCCCCCCTTTCGTCGTCACGCTTGGCATGTTGTCGATTGCGCGCAGCCTTGCGATGGTTGCATCCAACAATACTGTCGTTTTTGAGTTCGGGCCAGATCACGACAAGCTCCTGGCGCTGGGTGGCGGCGCCTGGGTTTTCGGCATCGCCAATCCAGTGCTTTATATGATCGTGCTGGCACTCGTTACCGGTTTCGTGCTGCGCTGGACCAAGTTCGGTCGCTATGTCTTTGCCATCGGCGGCAATGAGCACGCCGCGACACTGACAGGTGTTCCCGTGCCGAGGATCAAGGTCATCGTCTATATGATTTCTGCCCTTTCGGCGGGGGTTGCCGGCATCATTCAAACCGGCTGGCTCGGCGCCGTCACCACAAACATCGGCGCCGGGATGGAGCTTCAGGTCATTGCCGCCGCGGTTATCGGCGGCGCCAACCTGGCTGGCGGCGTCGGCACTGCTTTTGGAGCCTTGGTCGGCGCCGCACTCATCGAGGTCATTCGTAACAGTCTTGGCCTGCTCGGCATCAACGCATTCTGGCAAGGATGCTTTATCGGTGGGGCAATCGTGCTCGCCGTCCTTTTCGACCGACTTCGCAACTTGCGACAGGGCGAGTAGGCGAATCCGATCCTTGAGAGACTTCTGCGGTTCGCGCCCGCGCCAAGAGCGGCCGCACGTTCAAGCAGTCCGGCCTTGCTCAGTCCGCTTTGTTGTCTGCCCGTTGCCGTTGAAAAAGTGCACCTTCGAGACATCGGCGGTGAGCCCTATTTGGATTCCCGCCTTCATGTCACGACCGTCGTGCAGGACGAGGCAATCGTGCCCGGCCGGCAACTTGACGTGGAGCAGCGTTACCGCCCCGGTATATTCACAAAGCCCGACGGTTCCGCGCAGCGTCCCGTCTCGAGGCTCCACGACGCTCAGATGCTCCGGCCTTATCCCGATGGTCTCGGCTGCGGCATCCATTGCCGTTGCGCCTGCCAGCAAAGGCGCGATATCTGCAGGGAGCAGGTTCATTTTTGGGCTTCCGATGAATTGCGCCACGAAGGTATTTGCCGGCCGCTCGTATAGGTCCCGGGGGGAGCCGACCTGCTCGACGCGGCCGTCGCGCAGAACCACGATCTTGTCGGCGAGCGTCATCGCTTCGATCTGATCGTGCGTTACATAGATCATCGTCGTGGAGAGCCGCTTGTGCAGTGCGGCGATTTCAGAGCGCATGTGCACGCGCAACTCAGCATCGAGGTTCGACAACGGTTCGTCGAACAGGAAGACATCAGGATTTCCAACGATGGCCCGGCCGATCGCAACGCGCTGCCGCTGACCGCCGGAAAGCTCGCGGGGGTAGCGATCGAGCAATGCTTCGAGCTTCAGCGTGGCGCTAGCTTCATCGACACGCTTCTGACGCTCCTGTGCCGGAACTTTGCGGACCTTCAGCCCGAAACCCATATTCTCCCGGACGGTCAGGTGCGGATAGAGGGCATAGGATTGGAAGACCATGGCAACGCCGCGTTTCGAAGCCGGCACTTCGTTGACGACCCGGCCGCCAATCGCAAGTTCACCGCCGCTAAGATATTCCAGCCCCGAAATCAGCCGCAGCAAGGTTGACTTACCGCAGCCCGACGGACCGACGAATACGACGAATTCGCCGGGATCGATCCTCAGATCGACGCCGCGGATGACCTCCACCGCGCCGAAACGTTTTTCGATGCCTTTAAGCGATACACTGCTCATGAACGAAAATTCCTCATCCCTTCACGCCCGATAGCGCAAAACTTTCGATGATCTGCCGCTGGGCGATCAGATAGACGATCAGGATCGGCACCACGGCAAGGCTGGTAGCGGCAAGCTGCAGGTTCCACAGCGGCAAGCCGTAGCTGTCGTTGAAGTTCGACAAGGCCAAAGGCAGAGCTTGGTTTAACGCTGATAGGGGCTGCCATCGGCGCCTTAATTTCGTTGACCTTATCTTCGCCCTTGATCGCCCGGCTCGGCGCGCGTACGACGGCATTCATTACTGTTCTCGGCACGTCTGCGCTGCTGTCGCTGGTACCTTGGATCGGTGCGGCGCCGGTCGTGTTCTGTGTGCTTTTCGTCGAGGGGCTGCTCGCCGGAGCGCTGGAGATCAATCTCAACGTTGAGATCGACCGCATCGAAGCGCAGCTAGGACGCGGCGTGATGAACAGAGCGCATGGTTTCTGGAGCCTCGGCTTCTTCGTCACAGCACTTGTCTCCTCAATCGTCCGCCAAGCCGGCATTTCGATGCAACTCCATCTCGCGGTGACCTTTGTCGCGGTTCTTGTCATCGGTATCTGGACGATTGCCGGCATGCGGAATGCGCCGGCGCGGATCGCGTTGCATGAAGGCAAGGCACAGCCGGTAGCGCTTCCCACCTGGGGCCTCATGCCGCTCTGCGTGATCGGCATCGCGGCCTTTCTCGTCGAAGGTGCCGGGATCGACTGGTCGGCGATCTATATGCGCGACGTTTTTTCGGTCGAGCCCTTCATTGGCGGACTGGGATTGACGCTCTTTACCTTCTGCATGGCGCTGGCGCGCCTGTTCGTCGATCCGCTGGTCGATCGGTTTGGCGCGCGGGCCGTCGCCACGATGCTGCTTATTCTTTCGGCGATTGGCATCTGCGCGGTATCGGGAGCGCCGCATCCCTATATCGCGCTGGCGGGCTTTGCCTTGATGGGCGCTGGTTGCAGCGCGGTCTATCCCCTCGCCGTCTCGGCGGCGGCCCAGCGCATAGATCGAGCGGCGCATCTCAACGTCGCCGCCCTCGGCCAGATGACCTTTGTCGTTTTCTTCCTGGCGCCGCCGCTGCTCGGTTTCATTGCCGAGCATGCTGGAATCCGGATATCCTATCTGGTCTGCCTTCCGCTGATCATTTACGCACTCCTTTCGGCCAAGGCGCTTCCTACGCGCCGGGCTACCGGCGGAGCTAGAGCGGGATTGTTTTATGTCCGTTCATATCCGGCTTCCTTGAAGTAGTTTTGGCACTCTTTCGGCGAGACGGTTTGAAGGGTGGCTGCCAGTGCGTCGTCGATGGCCTGTCGGGTTCGGGCCTGCGCCTTGCGCAGCTCGTGCTTGATCTTGGCGAAGAGTTTTTCGATCGGATTGAGATCGGGGGAATACTGCGGCAGGAAGAACAATCGGGCGCCGGCCTTGCGGATGGCGGCACGGATAGCGCCGGCCTTGTGCGAGCCGAGATTATCCATGACGACGATGTCGCCGGGTTTGAGCTCCGGTACCAGCACCCTCTCGACATAGATGCGAAAGCGTTCGCCATTGATCGGGCCGTCGATGATCCACGGTGCGCTGACGCGGTCGGCCCTGAGGGCTGCGACAAAAGTCATGGTATTCCAGTGGCCGAAGGGCGCATGGCCCAACAGCCGTTCGCCGCGCGGCGCCCAGCCCCTGAGCGGCGTCATATTCGTCTTCGTCCAGGTTTCGTCGATAAAGACAAGGCGAGATGGATCGATGCGATGGCGATGCTTCAGCCAGCGCGCCCGCCGGGCGGCAACATCGGGCCGCTCGCGCTCGCTGGCGACCAACGTCTTTTTTTATAACTCAGCCCTTCCTCATGCACGAAGGTCCGGACGGCGCTGTAATCCACTTTCAGGCCGCGCTCTCCCAGTTCCGCCACCAACCCGCGCAAGGTGAACGCCTGCATGTGGCAGCGATCGATCAGCCAGACCCGATGTTTACCTGAGATCGCCCGTGGCTTGTGCCCGCCCATCTGGCCGGGAGCCGCGCTGCCCGTCTCACGCAAGCGCCGGACCCAGTCGATCGCGGTGCTGATGCCAATGCCGAAGCGCTTTGCCGCCGCTCGACACGACAGGCCCTCGCGCGTTACTGCGCCAACAACGCGTTCCCGAAGATCATCCGAAAAAGGTTTCGCCATCCAGACCAGCCTCCTGCACCGGCCGGAATGGTGAATCTGATTTGCACCAGAAAGGGAATCTGGAGGGTTCTGTGAGGTCCGGGCGCTGGGCATGCGGCATTCACTGATCGGACCTCATTGAAGCCGGATTGAGCGAAGGCGCGGGTTGTTTGGCACTATGGGGATTTAGCCGAGGCGGTGGATGGCATTTGGCAGGATCGAGTCCTGCCGGAACGCGTGGACAGGTCTGGAAGGAGATTGTTAGCGGTCATTGCGGTGTCGTTGACGAGCCTGTTGGTCGGTTTGCATCGACCGAACCCTTGGGGCCGTTGCGTCTCATGTCGCGTCGGCACATTTAGCCAAAGCACTCCCCTCGCGGTCCTTCGACATGCCGACGCTGATCGTTGCAATGATGCTGCGTCTGATATGATCATGAACTGTCGTTCCATGCTGACCGGCAGGTTGGTTGATGCGGCTTCCAGGTGCCGAGGATGCTCATCCTTCCGCCACAACAGGGGCAGCGGTGCGCCACAGATGGTGGCTTTGCGTCCGGCTGTTCGAGCGGCTGCTCCTGCGTTGGGACGTTGAGCAGGCTGCGGCACAAGTCCAGCTTCAATTGCCGATGGCCATTGGCAAGCAGACCATAATGACGAATGCGATGAAAGCCGTCCGGAACCGTGTGAAGCAGGAAACGGCGGATGAACTCGTGAGCATCGAGCGTCATCACCTTCTGCTTGCCGCCCGTTCGATAATCCTTCCATCGGAAGGTGACCTTGTTTCCATCGATGCTGACGAGGCGGGAATTGGAAATAGCAATGCGATGGGTGTAACGGCCGAGATAGGCCAGCACCTGTTCGGGCCCGGCAAAGGGCGGCTTGGCGTAGACGATCCAGTTGACACGCCGCGCTTCTTTGACAGTGCGATTGAATGCGGCTGGATCGGCCAAGCCGGCGATGTCGCCGAAGAACCGAAGTTGGCCCAGTTCGTAGGCCTGCTTCAGCTCGTCGAGAAACAGCCGCCGGAACAGGCGTGACAGAACCCGCACGGGCAGGAAGAAGCTTGCCCGGCAAGCAACCCAGCGGGACTGGTCGAATGACAACCCACCGCCCGACACGATGCAATGGATATGCGGGTGATAATGGAGGTTCTGTCCCCAGGAGTGCAGCACCGCGATGAAGCCGATCTCCGCACCCAGATGTCTGGGATCCGCAGCAAGCTTGCGCAGCGTTTCGGCGACGGCGCGAAACAGGATCGTGTAAACGGCATTCTTGTTCTGGAAGGCGATTGCGGCGATCTGCTGCGGTAGGGTGAAGACGACGTGGAAATAGCCGACCGGCAGAAGGTCGGCCTGCCGCGCGGCAAGCCAGTCACGGCTCGCCTGTCCCTGGCACTTCGGGCAATGCCGGTTGCGGCAGGAATTGTAGGCGATGCGGAGCGTCGCGCAGTCCTGACATTGCTGGACATGCCCGCCCAGGCGAGCGGTCCGGCACATCTCGACCGCACTCATGACCCGGCGTTCGACACGCCCGAGATGAGCGTCGTGTGTTTGACGATATCTTTCCCCGTGGCGGCGAAAAATGTCCGCCACCTCCAGTCCCGCCGCCATGGCGAAGCTATACTCAGCCTGGCGGCACCACCTCCAACGTCAGCCGGTCGAGCGGGCTGGTCGTGCTGCGGATCAGGGTATTGGAAACCTTCGTGTAGCGTGCCGTGGTGGACAGATTGTTGTGGCCGAGCAAGACCTGGATGATGCGGATGTCGGTTCCGCTTTCCAGAAGATGGGTGGCAAAGCTGTGACGCAGCGTATGGACCGTCACCCTTTTATCGATGCTTGCCGCAGCAGTGCACGCCGAACGGCAGGCAGAATACAGAACCTGGACGTCTATGGGCTTGGTCTCGTCCCGGCCTGGAAACAGCCAGACCTCGGGTCTCGCCAGCCGCCAATAGACCCGCAGGATCGCGAGCAACTGCGCTGACAGCATGACGTTGCGATCCTTTCCGCCCTTGCCATGCTCGACACGGATGATGCCGCGTTCGCCATCAATGTCGCGGACCTTGAGATGGACAGCTTCCGAGGCGCGCAGCCCCGCTGCATAAGCTGTCGTCAGTGCGGTGCGGGTTCTCAGGCTCGGAACTGCTTCCAGAAACCGCACGATCTCGTCGCCGTTTAGGATCGTCGGAAGCTTGGCGGGTGTCCGGGCATAGGCAATGCGCTCCGGTATCTCGCCATGACCGAGCGTGACGCCAAAGAAGAACCGCAGGGCACAAACTGTCTGGTTCAAGGCCGGCCACGATAGGCCCGATGATACCAGATGCACCTGAAACGCGCGCACGTCTTCCAGTCCAAGACGGTCTGGCGATCGCCCGAAATAACGCGAGAACTTGGTCACCGCATGCAAATACGATCGTTGCGTCGCTGGCGAAAGATTGCGGATCGTCATGTCATCGATCATGCGCCGGCGCAGCGGGCTTATCTCTGTCATCGTCATCTCCTGTTCAAAGGTTGGCTAAAACAGCCCAATCCTTCAAATCAGAAGCGCATCATGCAAATCCCGCACTCCAAGTGCCGCGAAAGCGGCTTCGTTCAATCCCTGTTCCGATTCCGACTAAAACAATCCCGCTCTAGCGCCGCGCTGTTCGGAGCCTCAACGGTTGACGGATTGTGCTGCCCGTTTCGGCGCCTCGACGAGTTCAGCGAAAAGCATAAGCGAGCACGCCGTGGAGGCGTGCTCGGCGTTCCCACAACGTGTATACGTTTAATGTCCGCGATGAAGTTTCACTTCGCTCAGCCCAAAGCCAGATATTCCTTGGTATTGCCCTTGGACGTTAACGCCTGGATTGCCGTCCTGAACGCGCGGCCGTCAAGATGTGCATCGCGCCCCGAACCTCTGCCAGTGTCTCGAGCCTGCTAGATGCCACCTGGGAGACACTTCGCAGGCATCAGAACACGGGAAATCGAGACGACCGTCGCTGCAGACACCGAGGCGGGTCAGGACGAGGATAAAGTGAGCGAGGCACTGAGGGCCGGTGACGAGCAACAAGTCAAGATGCCGAAACAGGAACCCCTCCTGCATGGTTGCTTGCCGCCTCTCTGCAGATCGCCATATAACGCGCGATGACGTTTGATTCGAAGATTTTCGTAGGCCTGAGGCCAACGCGCAAAAAATCAGCTCCGCTCAGCGAGCTTTACCAGCAGAAATGCCAGTGGGACGGTTGCGAAAGCGGCGGCACCAATCGTGCGCCCGTTGGGCGAGATGCAGAAGGTTTGTACCTGATGTTCTGTCCTCAACATGCGAGGGAATACAATAAGGGTTATAATTTCGCGAGCAATCTGTCTGATCCGGTGACCGCCCGCTATCAGAGGGAAGCAGCAAACGGCAGCCGAAAGACGTGGGGGACCCGCGTTGAGCCGGCGACAGAGACGCCGCTTCCTTCGACCGTTCGCTCCGGTACGGCAAAAACTCTTAACGCACGCAAGATTGCTGCACGACATCAGGCCACGAAAGCCGATCTCCAGCAGCGTAAGCTCAAGGTATTGGAAGCAAAAGCTTTCGAAACGCTTGGCCTTTCGCAGGACGCGACGCCTGTGGAAATTAGGCGACGCTACAAACTGATGCTCAAGATGCACCATCCGGACGCTAACCGAGGAGATCGAAACTCCGAAGATGAACTCCGGGCGGCAATCGACGCCCATAAGATCCTCAAGCTGAACGGATTCTGCTAGATCCGAGACACGCTCTTTGCGGTCTATGGTGAGTGTGAGCTGTAGGTTGTTGACAGATGGATGCAGAGCAACTGGGCAGCGCGACCGCTCGCAGCAAGAGGTCGTCGCATTAAACAATGACGTTCAGCCTGAAGGCGTGAGGCAAGGACGACCGGTGCTCAATCTCTGCCGGGCCACATCACTTTTCGCAAAGCCGTCGGCTTCCGGAATATGGCTGATAAGTACAATCGGACGGACGAAAGGAGCGGTAACTGCGCGAGCAGGCGGTTATATTGCAAGCTTGCGGTGCGCCTTGACCATCGCTCGCCGCTTCTGTCGATCGCACTCCGTTCAGCATCGGTTCGGTCGCCGCCTCGCGCATGAAATCCCGCCAAATATGCGCTGGCAGGGCGCCGCCCGTCACTCCCTTCATCGGCGCGTCATCATCATTGCCAACCCAGACACCGACGACGAGCGCTTCCGTGAAGCCGACGAACCAGGCATCACGATTGTTCTGGCTCGTGCCGGTCTTGCCGGCCGCAAACGTGCCGGGATCTGCCCCACGTCCAGTCCCGCGCTCGACCACCAACTGAAGGAGGCCGAGGAGATCGGATTGGTAGGGCGAAAGATCGACATTCGGCTTTGATTGTAAGCCAATTCGAAAGGCCTTAGGCTGCCCTGCCGCTTGAAAGTCGATGATGCCCCGGGGCTTGACGGGTGCCCTACCGAGCTGGACAGACGCATAGGCGCTGGTGAGGTTGAGCAGATTAACTTCGGATGTGCCAAGCGCCAGAGACGGCGTGTTGGCCAGCGGCGCATCGATGCCGAGTTCGCGCGCCGCGGCAATCACATTGTCCAGACCTACCTCTTCGGCAAGCGCCACTGACGCGGTATTGAGCGATCGCGCGAACGCCTCAGCAAGCGTCACCCAACCGCGATAGCTGCCGCCGGAATTTTCAGGCGACCAGCCATTGATGTCGATTGGCGCGTCCAAAACCTGGTCAGACAAGGTGAGCCCAGCCTTCAATGCTGCGTAATAGACGAACAGCTTGAAGGTAGAACCGGGCTGTCGCATCGCAGAGACCGCACGATTGAACTGGCTTTCCTTGTAGTCACGCCCGCCAACCATGGCAACGACCGCGCCATCGGGCATCATCGCAACTAACGCGGCCTGCGATGCTCCGACCGTCTTTCCCTGACTGTCGAGAGCACTTTTCACGACCCTTTCGGCGATCAGCTGCAACTGCGGCACCAGCGTGGTGCGCACCGTGGTCGAACCTGGTGAGGAGCCGGCGATTTCGCTCGCTTGCGGCGAAATCCAGTCGGCAAACCAACTTCCGGAGCGCGGCGTGGGCGTCGTAGGTTGCAGCCTGGCAAAGCTCGTCTTGGCCTGAGCCGCTTGTGGTGCGGTGATCTTGCCATTGGCCGCCATCGCGTCGAGAACGACCATGGTGCGCTGCCGGGCGCCTTCGAAATTGTCGATGGGATTCCATTGGCTCGGCGCCCGCAGCAACCCCGCCAGCATCGCCGACTCCGGCAGGTTGAGGTCACCGACATCCTTGTTGAAATAGATCCGCGCGGCCGCAGGCATGCCGGTGGCGCCGGCGCCGAGATAGACGCTATTGAGATAGCGCGTCAGGATTTCCCTCTTGCCGAGCTTCCACTCCAGCCAGACCGCGATGACAACCTCCTGAACCTTTCGTTTTATTGTTCGGTCGCTGTCGAGGTATTGCAGCTTGATGAGCTGCTGGGTGATCGTGCTGCCACCCTCCACCACGGAACCCGCCTCCAGGTTCCGCAGAAGCGCCCTCCCGATGCCCCTCGGATCGATGCCGAAATGATCCATGAACCGGCGATCTTCAATTGAAAGGACGGCATCGATCAGATGGGGCGGAAACTGGTCGTATCGAGCATATGGCCCTTGATAAGGTCCCTGTCTCACCAACGGCGTCCCGTCAGCGGTTTCCAGCACCACCACCGGCTTTAACGTTCCATCCCGGATTTCGCTCCAGGGCACGTCCTTGAGTGCCCACGCCAGCAGGCTTCCTGCGAGGAGGCAGACAAGAAGCGCGAATCCAACAGCGAATTTCCGCCAGCCGGCAACGAGCGAAGCGCTGCGGCGACTTTCACGCGGCTTTGAATGCTGATTGCGAAAACGGCGCCCTGCTTCGACCAAAGCAGTCGTAATCCATATGTAGGGAGATGACGTGAACGGCGTCCATGTCTTTAGCTTCGCCCCCCAAGCCAATGCGGCCGTGTTGATCTTTGTCAAAGCTGAACTTGCCTGCAGATCTTGGCGCAGCGCACGGAACAGCGTCCCGACGGCTCGTCTAGTTTGGCTAAAGGATCGATCGGGCGGTTGCGGGTCGTCGACTTGAATGGTTCCCGGCGAATCCGAGGCGGCCGCTTGCGCTGCCGAATCTACTGTCTGATTGCGAGCCGAGCTCGAGTTGCTAACGCTTTCATCTGAGGATTCGGGAGAATTGGGCATCGGTTACCGCTAAAAAGCCAACGCAGCATATCTTTATAGCCGGGCGATGACGTGTGTTCTACCGCAAAAGGCGTCACATGGTTCCGAGCGCCTGGCGATAAACCGAGTTGGTGGGGCACCGCCGCCGGGAACGACGTTGAGCGATCACTATATTTCCGCGTTGTCGTTGAACGGTAGGCCGCGAGTCCTCCATTCGTCCCTCAGTATATCTTCCAGGTCCTCGACAGTGAACTCGTCGAAGTGTGCCCAGAGTTGGACGGCCAGCGACTTCAAATTCGACGTTGTTGCTGGGTCGGTTTCGGCCACCGCGGCAAGCCGATAGATTTCCTCGCGGAGTGCGTCATTCCCCGTCATGTCGCTCCTCATGGCACTGCGCCATCACCTCCTGAGTGATGGCAGGCGGCCATCATGGTAATTCCTAATGCCCTAGGACAGTTCCGATGAAGCTGGCGATTTCAGATGTTGCCCGCTCTATGATCTCGGATCGGCTTTTTTGATCAGTGCCGACGGAGGCAAAGAGGCCGCCCCATGAGGCCGGGCCGGCTGAGGAGCCGGCAGCAACAGCAAACGTCAAGATCCACCGCGATTGAATAGGCCGAAATTCGACCCGCAATTTGTCCCTTCGTCTGTCGAATGCGCGGACGAGACTGCGGAATTTCGACGTCACCTGATGCGACAGGTGGATGCCGAGCTGAGTTCAGCCTTGAGCCCGGCTCGGCGCGTCAGGGGTGCAGTTTGCGACCTTTCCCGGAACGGCGGTGGGCATCCGCCCTGGATTTCGCCAATACGGTCGACAATCGGGGGGATCGACGGGGACCCGATCTCCTGCACTCGTATGATGATGTCGTCGTCCTCGCACCACGGCCCGGCCTCATAGATGAAGAACAAATGGCCGGACTTAGTGCGTTTGCTAAAGCTCATCCCCCGCAGAGCCGAGACCTCATTGAAAGAAGCGGTGATCCTTCGTGAAGCAATCTATACGCTCTTCCTATCGGAAGACGCTCGCCAGCCTTACCCGGATCTAGCTTCCGAAATCGTCCACGACATTGCCAAGAGGGCTCGCGCCCGGCAGGTGCTATCCAAAACCGAGGACGGTTTTCGGTGGCTGCTGCCTCTTAAGGACCCGGGCGACCTCGTTGCGCTGTTCGCCGTTTCGGCAAGTGATTTGATCACCGGGCGCAATGGGCGCCGCCTCATCCGGGAATGCAAAGGCGATAATTGCGGGTGGTTGTTTCTCGTTACGTCAAAGAGCGGACGGCGGCTTTGGTGTTTCCGAGGCCACCTGCGGTACGCACGCACGCGTAAAGCGGTTTTGAACGAAGCATCGATAGAGATGCGGAAGTCATTTGCTGCGGCTCTTGATGAGATACGAACCACGGGCTTCACAGCCTCTCTTTCCAAGATGCTGAAAGTCGGCCTTGTGGTGTAACCCACAACAGATCTCTGCGACCTCAAGAACCGCTTTCGCCTTCGCCGTTGGGAGCCAGCGCAGAACGGATGTAATCAAGCAAAAACTGTCCGTTGAACGGTTTTGTCAGGCAGCCGACGACATCCGCGTCCAATGCTGACGCGCCCATATTATTTTCCGGGAAGGCGGTGATCAGAATAGTCGGAATGCTCTTGCCCAGTGCGACGAGCCGGCGGTGCAGATCGAGTCCGCTCGTTCCGGGCATATTGATGTCCGTCACGAGGCAGGCCGTGCGGCGGATATGAGGCGACATCAAGAAATCATCAGCGGATGAAAAAGACTCGGCGTCAAATCCCATCGACCTCATGAGCCCCTTTATAGCGTCCCGCATCGACTCGTCGTCGTCGACGATCGCAATCAGAGGTCTCTTGATTGGCACTGCCGCCTCCCAACTTCGCCGGCCGGCATCGTGCCGAATTAGCGTTGTGGCGCGCTTGACTGGAGGGGTTTAGTATTGAACGGCGACAAAAGCGTCGCAAGCTATACAATCGTATAGATTGTCTAAGACTTGCGCGCGCTTCATCGCCGGACATGTGGCGCATCGGCAAGCCATGGCAGACTGCTGGACGCGCAAGCGCTTTTGCGGCCGCTCGCATCTAGCCTTGTGGCCGCGGTCGTTATCGCGCATTCTGATGTCCGAAAGAAGGCCCGTTTCGGCATTAGCGAAGGAGAGTGGAGGAGTGTTCTCATCGCGTGACCGGCCCTATGCTGGTTGGGCTTGGCGCGCTGCTGCTGCAGTGCGGGTAGATAGTATATATCCCAAAACGTCGATTCATCTTGGGAGTTCTGACGATTGACCGAGGCGCCAGCAACCATCATTGTCATCGATGATGACCCGGAGATCCGCGAGGCGCTTGGCGGTCTGCTGCGTTCCGTCGGCTTTGCCGTCAACCTCCTTGCTTCGGTCGGCGACTTCATCAGATCTGGGCGACCCAACGGACCGACCTGTCTCGTGCTCGATGTCCGCCTTCCGGGGCAAAGCGGTCTTGATTTTCAGCTTGAGCTGTCGCGAGAAAATATTCAGTTGCCGATCGTCTTCATCACCGGGCACGGCGACATTCCCATGTCAGTCAAGGCGATGAAAGGGGGCGCGGTCGAGTTCCTAACGAAACCGTTCCGAGACCAGGATTTGCTCGATGCCGTTCACGTCGGCCTGGCGCGCGACCGCGCGTGGCTTGAAAATGAAAAGTCCTTGGCGACGGTCAGAGCGCGTTTCGATAGCCTGACGCCGCGGGAACGCGAGGTGATGGCTTTGGTGGTGACCGGACGACTCAACAAGCAAATTGCAAGTGATCTAGGCGTGAGCGAGATTACCGTGAAGGTTCACCGCAGCCAGGTCATGCAGAAGATGGGTACCAGATCCCTGCCGGAACTCGCGCGTATGGCTGACAAGCTGATGCTCGCGCCGGGAAAGCCGCAAACGCACTCGTAAAAGTCTTGGCTCTGCGTATAGCTCACCCCCTCCCCATTGGTAATCGATCCTTCCTGGTGGCCGATAGCCCCGGCGAGAGCCCTCCTCTATGATGCGGGTTTTCGTCCTCCACCTCCTCCTCCCAGGCCGTATCGCTCCCGATCGGCCCACCTTGAGCCTCCCCACGCGGCGGGAGGCTCTGGCTCCCTTTAGGCCTCAGAGCGGGCAAGACACTTTCGTCTTCAACAGCGACAACGAATCGCAACCGTTGGCACGACACGCCGAAGCACGCCGATGTTGACCATGTGCTGGCCTTGTATCTTAGGCGACTCCGCGGCCGTACCACCTGCCCGGCTGCTGGGTAAGACAAGGAGAGAGACCGTCACCCCGATCGTCGTCGGACCCGGACGACGTCGCCGACATGTCGATCGCCGAGCGGAAGTTCGCTGATGGGTATCCGTGCCGGTATCCCAAGGTATCGCAAGACCAAACCACAGTATAATTTCCCGTCGTCCCTTCCGTCGCTAGTGTCTACTCGTTGCCTCGGGCAGGTAGCGAATCCCCCCGTTGCTACCACTAAGCTTCGGCGCTCCTCCATCCGAAGCTCTGTGGGGCCATGACCCGCCTGACCGCCCAGCAGCCGCTGGGCGGTCTTTCGTATAGGTGCACCACGAACGGGTGGGCGATGGCCGCTCGTTGTTGGGACGAACAGGCGAGATGTGCTAAAGAGGTGGGGAAGTGGCCGAGGTTCGTCATATGTGCTCGCTTTTGCCAATTTGACTGGACGGATCTCCGAAATGAAAGTGGCAGTGCCGGAAGCACATCCTCTTTCTTCGGCGTTGGTGGAGATAGGAGTTTGGAGGTTCTTTGGGAGGATGGTGATCGCGTGTTCCACCGTGAACGGCGCCGGGGTGCCGACGGCAAGTGGAACCAGGTACTGGTCGTACTTTCGGCGCTCGAACACCCGACACCTACGAGCCTCGGCCGCCTCGACCATGAATATGGATTGAAGGATGAGCTCGATAGCGCATGGGCGGTGCGACCGCTTGAGTTGGTACGCGAAGGCGGGCGTACCATGCTGGTGCTTGAAGATCCGGGGAGCGAGCCGCTCGCCGGGCGGCTCGGAACGGCAATGGAAACGGAGCTTTTCCTGCGCATTGGGATCGGCATCGCCGCCGCGCTCGGTGGGGCCCACCAGCACGGTCTCGTTCACAAGGACATCAAACCGGCCAATATCCTGGTAACGGGCACGGGCACCGAGGTGCGGCTAACAGGCTTCGGGATCGCCTCGCGTCTCTCCCGCGAGCGGCAGACGCACGAGCCGCCCCAAGTGGTCGCCGGAACGCTCGCCTATATGGCCCCCGAGCAGACCGGGCGCATGAACCGCTCCGTCGATTCCCGCAGCGACCTTTATGCGCTCGGCGTGACGCTCTACGAAATGCTGACCGGCAGCCTGCCGTTCTCCGCCTCCGACCCGATGGAATGGGTGCATTGCCACATTGCACGACGGCCGACACCGCCCGACGAGCGGGTGGCGGATGTTTCACCGGCAGTCTCGGCCATCGTCATGAAGCTGCTCTCCAAGACGGCCGAGGAACGATACCAGACGGCAGGCGGCGTCGAGCACGATCTGAGCCGCTGTCTCAGCGAGTGGGAAACGCAGCGCCGGATTGACGCATTCCCGCTCGGCGAACGCGACATCCCGAACCGCCTGCTGATTCCCGAGAAGTTATACGGGCGGGAGCACGAGGTCGAGACGTTGCTCACTGCCTTCGACCGCGTGGTGTCGAGCGGGGCGCCGGAGTTGGTGTTGGTCTCTGGCTATTCCGGCATCGGCAAGTCGGCGGTGGTCAATGAACTCCACAAAGCTCTGGTGCCGCCGCGCGGCCTTTTTGCGTCCGGCAAGTTCGATCAGTACAAGCGCGACATTCCATATGCGACCCTGGCGCAGGCGTTTCAGAGCCTTGTCCGGGAGCTTCTCGCGAAGAGCGACGCCGATTTGGCACTCTGGCGCGAGACGCTGAGAGAGGCGCTGGGGTCGAACGGACGACTGATGGTCGACCTCGTCCCCGAACTGAAACTCATCATCGGCAACCAACCGCCGGTCGCTGAACTTCCGCCACAGGATGCGGAACGGCGATTCGAGCTGGTATTCCGGCGGTTCATCGGTGTCTTCGCCCAGCCGGAACATCCGCTGGCGCTTTTTCTGGATGACTTGCAGTGGCTTGATGCGGCGACGCTCGATCTGCTGGAAGATCTCTTGACCCGGTCGGATCTGCAACACCTGATGTTGGTTGGTGCCTATCGCGACAACGAAGTCACCGCCGCCCACCCGCTCATGCGGAAACTTGACGCGATCAAAACCGCCGGTGGCAAGGTCGCGGAGATCACGCTTGCGCCGCTTACCAAAGACCATCTCCGGCAGTTGACTGTGGATGCGCTCCACTGTCAGACCGATCGTGCAGCCCCGCTCTCACAAATGATGCACGAAAAGACCGGCGGCAATCCGTTCTTCGTCCGTCAGTTCCTATTTTCGCTCACCGAAGAGGGAATGCTCGCCTTCGATCATGACACGGCATGCTGGTCCTGGGATCTCGGGCGCATTCACGCCAAGGGATACACCGACAACGTCGTGCACCTCATGGTCGGCAAGCTTGAGCGCCAGCCGCCCGAAACGCGGGAAGCGTTGCAGCAGTTCGCCTGCCTTGGAAACATAGCAGATATTGCGACGCTCTCACTCGTCCTCGGGATATCAGAGGAGCAAGTCGCCGGCGCCTTATCGCCTGCCGTCGCTCATGAACTGCTCGAGCAGTTGGCAGACGCATACCGGTTCGTCCACGATCGCGTTCAGGAAGCCGCCTATTCGCTGATCCCGAAGGAGCGACGCGGAGAGTTGCACCTCCGCATTGGGAGGCTGCTTGCTGCGAACACCGCGCCGGAGCTGATTGACGATTATGTTTTCGAGATTGTCAGTCAACTCAATCGAGGAGCCGCACTGATCACCTCAACTAAGGAGCGCGAGCAATTGGCCGAGTTCAATCTGCTGGCCGGCAAGCGCGCAAAGGCGTCGACGGCATACGCCTCGGCGCTCAACTATTTTGTAGCAGGCACGACGCTCCTGCCGGAAGACGCCTGGGAGCGCCAGCGCCAACTGGCCTTCGCACTTGAGCTGAACCGAGCCGAATGCGAGTTCCAACTTGGCGCGTTGCCGGACGCGGAGGAGCGATTAGCACAGCTTTCCAATCGTGCTGTCTGCTCCGACGATCAGGCTGCTGTCGCCTGCCTGCGCATCGAACTCTATGCTGCGCTCGGTCAGACCGGCCGGTCGGCCGCGGTCGGTCTCGACCATGTGAGGCAACATCTCGGCATCGACTGGGCGCCGCATCCGGCCGACGAGGAGGTGCAACGAGAATACGGCCGAATATGGTCGCAGCTCGGGAGCCGCGCGATCGAGGAACTCATTGATCTGCCGTTGATGAGCGACCCAGCATCCTCCTCGACGCTGGATATTCTCACCCGTCTGGTTGGGGCGGTATGGCATACGGATGCGAATCTGGCTTGCATGGCAATCTGCCTGGCTGTGAACCTCAGCCTCGAGCGAGGCAACAGCGACGGCTCCTGCTACCATTATGTGTCGCTTGGCTATATTGCCGGACCGCGCTTCGGCGACTATGAGGCCGGATTCAGGTTCGGTCAGCTAGGCTGCCATCTCGTCGAAAAGCACGACCTGAAGCGCTTTCAGGCCAGGACTTACAAAGACTTCGGGGCTCACGTCATACCGTGGACGAGGCATGTCAGAACCGGCCGCGACATCTTGCGGCGAGCGCTTGACATTGCCAACCAGAGCGGCGACCTCACGTTTGCCGGATACAGCTATGTCAGTTTGAATTCGAACCTGCTGGCGGCGGGAGATCCGCTTATGGAAGTGCAGCGCCAAGCGGAGATTGGCCTCACGTTCGCGCAGGAGGTGCGGTTCCAGTTCGTTGTAGATCTCGCCAGTGCGCAGCTCGGACTCGTCCGGACCCTGCGCGGGTTGACCCGCAAATTCGGCTCCTTCGACGACGAGCGATTCGACGAATTTGAGATCGAACGTCGGTTTTCCGAAAATCCGAATCTTGCGGAAACCTGCTACTTTGTCAGAAAACTGCAGGCGCGGTTTTTTGCCGGCGACTACGAGGCGGCCGTCGATGCGTCATTGCGGGCGCAGAGGCTGCCATGGACATCGGTGTCGCATTTCGAGGAAACGCCGGAGCATCATTTCTACGGTGCGTTGGCCCGGGCCGCATGCTGTGACCATGCTGTGGCTGAGCAGCGGGCGTGGCATACCGAGGCTCTGGTCGCCCACCACCGACAGCTTCAGATCTATGCGAAGAATTGCCCGGAGAACTTCGAGAGCCGAGCCGCGCTGGTCGGCGCCGAAATAGCACGCCTCGAAGCGCGCGAAATCGACGCCGTGCGTCTTTATGAACAAGCGATCCGCTCGGCGCGCGCTAACGGCTTCGTTCATCATGAAGCCCTCGCATATGAACTCGCCGCCCGCTTTTATGAACTGGGAGGCTTCGAGGATTTCGCTCGTCTCTATCTCCGCAACGCGCGTGGCTGCTATCTGCGCTGGGGCGCCGACGGTAAGGTGCGGCAACTTGACCAACTCTATCCCGACCTGAGAGGCGAAGAGCGCGCCTCCTCTCCAACAAGCACCATCGGTGCACCGGTCGAACAGCTCGATCTCGCAACCGTTATCAAAATCTCGCAGGCAGTGTCGGGCGAGATTGTGCTTCAAAAGCTGATCGACACCGTGTTGCGCACCGCCGTTGAGCAGGCGGGCGCCGAGCGCGGCTTATTGATCCTGCCGCGTGGCGGTGAGTCACGGATCACGGCAGAAGCCACGACGGGCGGCGAAACGGTCTTGGTGCAGATGCGTGACGAGATCGTGACAGGAGACACCCTGCCGCAATCGCTCCTTCATTATGTCTTGCGCACAAGCGAAAGCGTCGTTCTCGACGACGCCATTGCTCAGAATCGGTTTTCCGCGGACCCCTACATTTGTCAACACCGTGCTCGTTCTGTTCTTTGTGTGCCGTTGCTCAATCAGGGCCAACTGGCCGGGGTACTCTATCTCGAAAACAACCTCGCCCCTCGGGTCTTCGCGCCGGCCAGGATCGCGGTGCTGAAGCTGCTCGCCTCTCAGGCAGCGATCTCACTCGAGAATACCCGGTTGTACCGCGATCTCGCTGAACGCGAAGCCAAGATCCGTCGCCTCGTCAAGGCCAACATCATCGGGATCGTCATCTGGGATATCGAAGGTCGCATCCTCGAGGCCAACGACGCGTTTCTCCACATGGTGGGATACGACCGAGACGATCTTGCCTCGGGTCGGCTATGCTGGACGGAGCTGACGCCGGCCGAATGGCGCGACCGCGACGCACGGACCGTCGCGGAGCTGAAGAAGATCGGGTCAGTGCAACCGTTCGAAAAGGAATACTTTCGGAAAGATGGCAGCCGTCTGCCCGTGCTGATCGGCAGTGCTCTATTGGAAGAAAGCAGGGACGAAGGCGTCTCTTTCGTCCTCGATTTGACGGAGCGCAGGCAGGCCGAAGAGGCGTTGCGGGAGAGCGAGGAAGCATTGCGCGTGGCGCAGGGGCAACTGGCCCACGCAAACCGCGTCGCCACAATGGGTCAGCTCACAGCCTCTATCGCCCATGAAGTCAATCAACCGCTCGCCGCCTCGCTCACCAACGCCCAGGCCGGCTTGCGGTGGCTAGGTACCCATCCGCCGAATCTGGAGGAAGTGGCTCAGGCACTCGGCCGAATCGCCGAGAACGCCAATCGAGCCGGCGACGTCA
This sequence comes from Rhizobium sp. WSM4643, assembly GCF_025152745.1. Lineage (NCBI taxonomy): Bacteria > Pseudomonadati > Pseudomonadota > Alphaproteobacteria > Hyphomicrobiales > Rhizobiaceae > Rhizobium > Rhizobium sp. WSM4643. The sequence continues at coordinate 3,522,663 of NZ_CP104040.1, forward strand.
TTGGCCGGATCCGTGCCTTGGTCAAGAAAGAGCCGCCTCGCGATGGGCAGTTCGACCTCAATGAAGCCATTCGTCACGTCATTGCGTTGACCAGCAGTGAAGCGCATCGGCAAGGCGTCACGCTACAAACCGAATTCGCGACCAGCCTTCCGTCCGTGAAAGGAGATCGCATCCAGGTGCAACAGGTGGTCCTAAACCTGATCATGAATGCCATCGAGGCGATGAGCGGCATCGACGCAGAAGAACGCGAGCTGCTGATCAGCACCGAGTCAGAGTCCTCAGGAGGCGTGGTCGTCGGGGTGCGCGACTCGGGTCCAGGTCTCGACCCGCAGACCATGGACCGTCTATTTGAGGCTTTCTACACGACCAAATCCAGCGGCATGGGTATGGGCCTGGCGATCTGCCGCTCGATCATCGAGGCTCACGGCGGCCGGATGTGGGCAACCGCCAATGGAACTTGTGGGGCAATGTTTCTGTTCACCCTGCCTCTCGAACGAGACGAAACCATCGGCGCAAAGCCAGCCGACCAAATGGCGGCGTGGGAGACTGCGTAGGACTAACAACTGGCCGAAGCTCTCGCAGAAAGTAGGTCTCGGCGAAGTGTTTAGGCCTTAGGCAGAGCCCCTCGTCGCCATCACCAGACGACGAGGTGCAGCGGAGCTGGATTCACCTCTACGATGCCGCGATCGGGCCGATGGCACTGGCGAAAAGCAACGGTCGCATCGACCACCGTGCGAAATCGCGCAACCGGAAACTGGACGGGGTTGGAGAGCATCAACATGTCTGCACCAGCTAAAGGTGCCAGGCGCCAAGCTTGCTGCTCCTCAATTCTGCACGCAAGAGGCGGTCGGGCTTAATGCATGCTCACGGAAATCGCTGAAGGAGTGAGATTTCCGAAGTCGTCTAGAAGACGGACAAGCCCAGCGGAGTAGCAAAAAAGATCGAACTGGGTTCCAGTAACGTATAGGATGAAGGCAGATCTCCAGGCGTGCAAAGCTTGTCCCCAGGGACACTCCATCGTGGTGCGTGGCATGACGGAAAACATCATCAAATGAGCCTCCAAGTCCGTGGACGGCCGTGATGCAATATCTGGCGGCGTGTGGAGCGGAGAGCCTGGAGCCCACGGCCAAGCTTCCCCCGATGCTCTAGGAAAAAGCGTCAATGGAATCAGCTCGATTTGGATGCGGTGGAGGTCGTGTATCATGGTGTCAATCCTTCGAAAGAACGCTAGGGAGCGAAGAGGCAAACGGTCCGACCCGTCGGCTCGCCGGACACCTACCCCTGGCGAACTGTGCTCAAGTCTGTTCTTGATGCAGGCATCGCGAGGCGATGAACTCCTTTGCGACCTTGATGACATTGCCGCGCGGGAGGAAGTACGACGACCGTAACAGGGCGCAGTTCGACCTGCTATTGATCTTGAGGAAGGGTCGGGTAGCGAAGAGGGAGGGGATGCCTTATACAGGGGTTTAGGAGACGCCCGTCGGGGGCCACGGTCAGAAATCAGATAGACTACCACCCGCTCCTTCCCGATAAGATGCTCTCGTCGAGAAATGTATAGACGCTTCATGCTCGAAACGCGCGGCCGAGCCGAGCATAACTCTCTAGCAGCCCGCCTGGTGCTGCCTCCGTATAAGTTGCGCATACACAAGTATGATGGCGGACCTACGCGGTTTGTTTTAGATTTTTCTCATGAGTGCAGGCTTCCCTAGGCTGGTCATGTTCGCACCGGGCGTCGGCAGCCATTGACTAGACATTGGAACCTTGGCCAATTTTCAGGTTCCAAAACCGTTAAGAAGGGACGCAGAATGCCGACGGTATCTCCGACTCCTATCACGCCTGCGGACGAGCACGTTGTTACCGCCCGAGAAGCGCTTGAGCCCCTCTACGAGAGACTTGAGCTTCACACCGACGCCACCCTGCTGTCGGCGGCGATGGAAGCCGGATGGCCGGCCGACGAGGCAACGAAGGCGCTGGCTGCCCTTAGATTGCAAGACGCCCTCAATGTTCTTCGCCGAGGGAATTGAGGTCCAAGCACATCGATGCATGTCCAACGGCCGAAAAAAATGGCAGGCTTCGCAAATCTCTAAAGGAACTAATCCGACCAGGGACTATCCGGAATTGTATAATAGATGCTACCGCAACCGAAAGCGAAAAGTACGGCTTTCGGACGTGGATGGGGTCCTCAGGAAATGGGCCGGGAATCCTAGGTCTACTGTGCTCGTTCACGCCAGCGCCAATATTGATGATCAATCAAATGGCGGCTGCATTCTCCACACCGAATCATTTTTCCAGCATCCAAATGAACGCCGTGGTCGAAAGGACGTCGAGATTAAGGTTTTCAGTCTGTCGAAGTGCCGCACGAGCACGCCGGTATCGACCGTTGCTTCTAACACCGTTCGGCAAGACACCAGAGGCTCTCTTGGTTGCCACGATTTAATAGATCGACCAAGTTATCGGCCTCCTCGGCGGTGAGCATGTCCATGACAAACCCATCGATGGTAACCGCCTGTCCCATGACTTTGTCCAACACAGTCCAGTAAATATTGAGGTTCTTGCAACGGCTATATCTTTGAGCTGGCATTGTGAACGGCTTCCATGTGGTAACGACTTTCGTCAATTGTGAGCGGACTATCAGACATGACTGCCCGGCTGCTCTTGGACATCTGCGAGGCTCGTGACGCTAGTCGGCAGCTCGGCAGAGGAAGAAGCCCCGCATTCAGCGGGTGGTAAAGGAACCGTTGCACCACAAAGAGTTAGGCGGCTCGTTGCCTTTAAGCAGGCGCTCATAGTAGAGCATTTTTGTACCCGCTAATGAAGAGATGCGTTGGAATCAGGCATGCTATCTATTCGTATAGCCTTCCAAAAGCTTGCATCGTCTCCGTTGACGGCGAGCGGCACTTGGTGCCGCGGCCTGCGCCTCGTTCGCTGGTAGGTCTGGATGACCAAATCGAAGTGGCCTGCTGAGAGCCAGGAGTCTCGCACATTCGGACTTCGGCTCGGCACGACGAAGGGATCTGATCGTAGCCCCTAAACTTCCTCTGGAGTAAAAGGTGGCAAACGCCAACACCTCATAATCCTCCGGCCGCCGTGCTTCGCGCGCTACGCAAACAGGGCGCAGACGTACACGACGCTCGCCGGTGTCGCCGCCTGCCTATGGCTGTGGTGGCCGAGCGTGCCTTTACCTCGCGCTCAACGCTTCAAAAGATCGAAGCCGGGGACACCAATGTCAGCATCGGCATCTACGCAGGCGTTCTACAGGCACTCGGCTTGCACTGAGCCAGGTCGCCGACATTAGTAATCACAGCTGGTCAGTCGCTCGCCGGCGCGCAGTTCCGTAAACACGCCCACCTGAAGCGATCGTCGCGTGATGGCTGATTTCGAAGTTCATCTCGACTTACACGGCCGCACACGTCCAATCGGGCTGGCGCGGAGTAATCGCGTGCGTGGTGCCGAGACGATCATGTTCGAGTATGACCGAGCCTGGCGTGAGGACACTGACCGCTCCTCGCTTGAGCCCGCGCTACCGCTTCAGGACCTTCGTCAACGCTCGGCCGCCCGATCCATTCGGGCGGATCGACCCCTGAAACACTAATCAACACATCACCGGACGCTTCCTGAATAGGCGAGACTCCGATCGATCCTGCAGGAATTTACCGAAGGGCTGGCGAGCTTGCACCCTTCAACGAAGGAGCTGTTGCCCGTTGTGAAAGGTAACAGCTAGTAGCCGGTCATCTCAAGATATCCGACCCCTGACGTAGAGCCCGTGAAGCTAATCGGCCCCTCCCAATAGGGCGTTGAGGTCGCCATCCAGGACCGGTCGTTCAACGGTTTGGTCGTGATGTCGAGCGACTTACCCGGTACGCGTATACGCCACGCTACCGGCATTTGGCGGCCATCGACGGTTGCGTTCCGAGTTGGCTCCAGTTGGATGTCGTCTTTCGACAGAGGTGTCGTTCGTCCATCCGCGGATATCCAGTTCGCGGAGATGAATCCGTTGTTGTCGTCACGAAGCCGAAAAGCCATCAGTTTCTCGCCGGAATTCAGGTGCAGTGAGAACCAGTCCCAGCCCGTCTGATTGGACGCAAGCGGCTGCGACGACCACTCCTGGTCCAGCCACGCTTTGCCGCTGACCTTAACCGGCGATCCGGACGTCGTGATCGTCCCCGCCACTTCATAGAAAGGCTGTGAGTAATAGTAGCTCGCCTGTCCGTTCGCCGACTTCACGGAAAAGCCGTTGTCTCCCTGAAGAATGAGCGGGCCGTCGGCCTTGAGGTCTAGGGTGTAGCTGAAGTCCGGCCCGCCCGCAGAGACTGAAACGTCGCCAAGGACGTCCGAGCTGGTTCGCTCGCTACCCTCCATCCGCCAGTCGTCTATCCAAGCCCGAAATGGTGTTGCGGCCACACCCGCCTGCCCGACGCCTCCCCGCGCCAAGCGCTCCGCAACATAGTGATGGCCCCGAGTGGTGATCGCTGCGTGCCCGATCCAGGTCTGCGGATCCGCGAAACCTACCCTGTCTCCCGGAGCCAGCGCAGAGCGAAACAGCGTCCACTGCGCTCCATATTGCCTGCCATTCTCATCTTCGAGATTGGCGGTCACATACCACCACTCAATGCGATAATCAGGATGAGCACCATGATCGGCGGGGAAAGAAAGAATAGAGCCGCGCTCGGGGATCGCAAAACCTTGCGCATCCGATCCCAATCCGGCAAAGCCCTGCGCAAATGTCTGACCGTTCGCCCAGATCACAGCCGCAGCTATCAGGACAGATGCCGACAATCTACCGTTCATTGGCGAAAATCCTCAGCAGGTCCGCAGGATTTACCGAGGCCAGACGCCGAACCGGCACCAGCACCGATGCCAATGCAGCAATAAGAGCGATTGTTCCCAGCCAAAACCAGTCCATTGGAAACACCATCATTGGCAATCGCCAACCAAAAGCCTCTACGTTCACGATCGCAAGCAGAACCCACGCCAGGGCAAGACCGACCGGGATCGCAGCCATAAATGTCGCCAGCCAAAGAGCAAGTGTCCGGGCAACTTCGTAGAGCGCCAGATCCCGTCGCCGGACACCCATTGCCCACACCGGCGCGAGCTGCGGAAGCCGAATAGCAGACAGCGTCAGGAGACTTGAGAACATGGCAAATCCTGCCACAGCAAGGGTGAGGACATTCAACGCGCCCGTCACCTTGAACGTCTGGTCGAAAATCGCTCTCGATTGTCGCTTGAGCGAAGCCTGATCAACGATGGCGGTATCCGACAGACCAAACTCCTCGACCAACTGGCGCTTGAGATCATACGCTCGCTCGGGAGCCACTCGGACCCCGTAGCGAAGTTTCGGGACATCGGGGTAATGATCGACCAGCGTTTTGATCCCGATTATCACTTGCCCATTCGGATTTCCATAGTCCGAGTACACGCCGACCACGGTTAAGCTCCAACCTCCGGGCATGGCCAACGGCTGGCCGATCTTCGCTTCGCCACGACGCCACATCTGCTCGTTGATTAGTGCACCCTGCCCGGCGGCGACCTTATCCCAAACGTCATTGTCGGAAGCAATCAAGGGCCAGTGCTCTCGGTAAGTTGGATCGTCCGCGACACCAAAGATCTGGATCTGTTCGCCAAGCACCTCGCCATCCACGCTCCAGATGGGCAAGACCGCGCTCGAGCGTTTGGTAAGCCAGGCCCGGAGCCGCACAGCTTGCTCCTCATCCTTGGCAGTCAGGTAAAGCTCGGCGGCCAGGCGTTGATCCAGCCATCCGGTGAAAGTCAGCCGGAAGCTCGATACCATCGTGCCGACGCCGATGTTTGCCGACAACGCCAGCAGCAGAGCCATCAAAGCCAGCGACAAGCCGGGAAGCTGTATGCGGGTGTCGGCCCAGAACCATTCCATGAGGGCACTTCGCGACAATTGCTGCGCTTTGGTCAAGATGACCGCAATAAGTCCAGGTAGCATCAGAGCTGTTCCAAGCAGCAGGCAGCCAAGTGTCGCAAAACCCGCCAGCAGCCCGGACGCAGTAGTCGCCAGGATAGCAGCCAAGATCAGCAGAAATCCACCTATTCCCGCTTGAAAGGCAAGCGATCTGGCCGACTCTCTTGCCCACGCTCGCGGCTGTGCGGCAGCCAAAATCGGCAGTTTCCAAACCCGCCACAGGCTCTGAGCTGACGAGACAGCGGTTCCTCCGAGAGCAATCGCCAGTCCAGCCAACCACCACTCCGGCCGAATGGATAGCGAGCCCGATACATCGGCGCCGTAGAGGCCCCTGAGGGTCGCGGCGACGCCCGGCATGAGGAGCCATGCTATGACGTAGCCGAGTATGACGCCGATCAAGCCCGACATCAGCGCCAGCAGCGAAAGCTCGATCAGGAGCATCGTGGTCAATGCTTGAAGCGAGACACCAAGCGATCTGAGTGTCCGAAAAGTCCCTCGACGCTGTTCGAAGCTCAGGCCCGTGGCCGAATACACGATGAAGAGCCCGACGATGAACGAAAGGAAGCCGAAGGCAGTCAAGTTGAGGTGGAAGCTGTCTGTGAGGCGAGCGACGTCTGGTTGTTCAGGCGGTTCGCGGATCGTCAATCCCGCCTGGTCGATTGCTTCGGCGGAAATCTTTTGATTGCCTGCGACCACCAGGCGGTCGATTTTTCCATGCTTCTCGAGCAATCGATCGGCGACCGCTATATCGACGAAGGCGGCGCCGTCGGGAACGTTGCCATCGATTTTGATGCTCATGTTTGTGGCACCACGAAGCCGCTCGGCAGTGGCGCTCGACACGAGCAACTGTCCGCTGGCTGAAAAGAAGGCGGATAGATCTGAACCGCTGGCGATTGTCGCATTCGGGGAGTCCCTTGGCATCGTCAGAGGCTCGATCCCGACCAAACGGAGCCTTATGCTTCCGAAGCGGTAGCTGCCCTCAATCACGGGCGAAACATTGAGGCCCGCTCGACGCAGGCCGCCATAGGCCTCAGTCGCTATGCCATCACCGTCCTTGGCGACGATCTGCCGGAGGTTGCCTTGCTCCAGAACCGATGCCGCCCGGGCATAGCTCGCTCTCGCCTCGGCGTTGATAGCTTGAACGCCGGACCAGAGAGCTGTCGCCAGCGCAATGCCCATGACCAGCGTCAGCAGCTGGAGAGGTCTCCGACACCAGTGTGACAGCAAGGCTGCGAATGCAACGAAGGTCATTCGGCAATCTTCCCACCGCGAAGGATGACCTTTCGGTCCAAACGCGCTGCAAGCCTCATGGAGTGAGTGACGAGAAGCAGAGCCGATCCGGCCGTCCGAGCCAGATTGAGCATCAGATCGAGGACGGCATCGCCCGTTTGCTCATCCAGGTTGCCCGTTGGCTCGTCAGCAAGGATGAGAGGTGGTCGGGCAGCCAAGGTTCGCCCAATTGCAACGCGCTGCTGTTGGCCTCCGGAAAGCTGCTCGGGATACCGAGCGGTGTATTCGCGCAGTCCCAGTTTCTCGATCAACTGCGCTTCCCAAGCCTGATCGTACCGGTTCGCGAGCTTGGCGTGGAACGAAATGTTGGCTGCGACGCTCAGGGATGGGATGAGATTAAACTGCTGGAAAACAAGGCCAACGCTTGTTCTCCGGTATCGAGCCCGTTCGTTCTCTCCAAATAGCGCCAGATCGCTGCCGTTCATCACGACCGAGCCGCTGTCTGCGCGGTCGAGCCCGCCTGCCAGATGCAGCAATGTGCTTTTGCCACTGCCGGACTCTCCGGTGAGCGCGACGCTTTCGCCCGCAGCGACGTCCAAGTCGATGCCCCTCAGGATTTCGATCAGGCCCTCGGCCGTGGAATACGCTTTTTGAACACCTGAAAGGATGAGGATCATCTCGGTCTCTTAAGCACGGGGTTTGCACAATGCAGAGACCCTCGACCTAAGAACTTTCGAGAGGGATCGCAAGATCTTGAAGGCCGCGAGCGCTGGCTGCACCCGTTCTGCCGATGTATCGGTTATTCCGACAATCTCGGCGTCTGGGTGCTGGTTCGCCTCCCGCAGCAAATCTCCATGTTCATGTCATCGAAATTTATCCTGCAACGTGCCATTTTTTATCCCGCAGCGCCCCCAAGCCTAGTCAGAAAAAGCTCCAGTTGGTGTGGCTCTAACGCAACCTTATGCTTCTCGGCCGGGTAAGCGCCGCTTGCGACATCCGCCGCATATTCGCGAAAGGCTGGATCAGACCAACCCCACCCTCTGCTTGTTGCTACGACTGCACCGACCTCTGAAAGACCCGTGCAAGCCGCTCGGCAAATCGGCGTGGATCCGCTGGCCGATCTCCATCTAAAATACGGGCCTGGTCGAGCAATAAGAACGCGGCGTCCTCCTGGTACGAAGCATCACCCTCCACGCTCGCAATCGCTTTGATCAAAGGGTGCAGCAAATTGATCTCCAGGATCGGCTTGGACGCATGTTGAAGGCGACCGGCGTTTCGCAGGATTTTTTCCATCTGCCTGTCATAGCCGTCTTCGGGTGCTACGAGGCAGACGGCACTCTCCGTCAGACGGTCCGAAGCCCGGACATCGGCAATTTGGTCGGCAAGTTTTTGCTTGGCGAATGCAAGGAAGGTCGCCGTGCTGTTGTCTTCCGCTTCCTGCGTTGTCTGACCGTCAAGCTTCGCAAACTGTGCGAGATCCGCAGCACCCTGCGTGATGGACTTGAACGCCTTGCCTTCATAGTCTGGAGCATTCATCGTCCAGAAGCTGTCGATTGAGTCCGACAAAAGCAGCACTTCGATGCCGCGCGCCCGGAACCCTTCAAGCTGTGGTGATGCCTTAAGCTGATCAAGGCTGCCGCCCGCCAGATAATAGACCGCGTTCTGGCCTTCCTTGGCATCTTTAACGTAGTCGGCAAGTGAACGGTAGCCTTCGTTCGATGCGGACGTCCGAAACTGAGCAAGCGCCAAGAGTTGAGCGCGTCGTTCGAAGTCTTCGTAAATGCCTTCCTTGAGGACGGCACCGAAGTTCTCCCAGAACTTGAGGAAGGCGTCGGCGTCACTTTCAGCGACTTTTTCTATCGCGGTGATGATCCTGCTGGTGATGCCCTTGCGGATCGCCGCCAGGATAGGGCTTTCCTGGATCATCTCACGAGAAACGTTGAGCGGCAGATCGGCGGTATCGACCAACCCACGAACGAAGCGCAGGTATCTCGGCAGCAGATCCGCATCATCGGTGATGAACACCCGCTTGACGTACAGCTTCATCCTTCCTTTGCGTTCGGGATCGAACATATCGAAAGGCTGTGTTCCGGGTATGAACGCCAAAGTCGTATATTCCTGCCGGCCTTCAGCACGGAAATGTACGGTCAGCGCCGGTTCATCGTACTGCCCGGAGACGCCACGATAAAAGTCCGTATACTCTTCCTTGCTGACATCGCTCTTCGACTTCGTCCATAGTGCGGTGCCGTCCGTTATTTGGACTGGCTCTTTGCCCGGTTTCTCAATAAGGCGGATCGAAACTGGCACGTGGCCGGATTGTTCCTTGACGATACGCTCGATGGTCCAGCGGGAGGTATATTGCTTAGCGTCCTCCATCAGATGCAAGACGATACGCGTTCCACGGGATGGAGCTTCAGTGAGGCTCGTTGCCGAGCTCACGCTGTAACTTCCCTTGCCGTCCGAAGTCCATGTCCAGGCTTCCTGCGTTCCGGCTCGACGCGAGATCACATCGACACGCTCCGCCACCATGAAACAGGAATAGAAGCCGACGCCGAACTGCCCGATCAGTTGAGCACCTTCAGCGGCTTTGCTTGCTTCGATTCGCTCCATAAACGCCCGGGTCCCCGATCTCGCGATCGTTCCCAGCGCCTCGACCATTTCGTCGCGGCCCATGCCGATGCCATTGTCCTCGACGATAAGCTGCCGGTTCTCTTCGTCCAGCGTTAGCGTGATCCGGTTTTCGGCATCAGCACCGACGAGCGACGGTGTCTCGATCGCCTCATATCGAAGTTTCTCGCAGGCATCGGCTGCGTTCGAAATCAGCTCACGCAGAAACACATTCCTATCCGAATAGACGGAGTGGACCATCATGTGCAGAAGGCGGGCAACGTCGGCCTCAAAGACGTGGCTTTCGGCGGTCTGTTCTGCAGTCTTTGTCATGTGCTCGGGTTCTCCAGGAAAGCGAATTAGCGCCGATCAAATGGCGAAACAGGTTTGAAAAATCAAGGTGGGAACAGCCCTGATCGTGATGGAATCATGCGCCGCCCAATCCTCGCAGCGTCTCTTTGAGAACCGTCTGGCGACTTCGGGCTCCAGAAGGCATTAGCGCCTTTCACCGGAGCGGTGCAGTTTTCCAGAAGACAATTGCCTTGCGACACGATCGTACTTGCATGCCAGACGGTCGAGACCTAAATTGGCTGAATGCTTGACCATTCGTCTCGACCTTTGTCGCCGCCAAATATCCCAATGGATGCGCTAAGTGAAGTGCTACAGGACTTTCGCTTGAGTGGCGTCAACTATGGGCGCTGCGAACTCAGACATCCGTGGAGCATCGCCTTTCCGGAACATCAGCTGCTTCGTTTTCACTTCGTGAGCCAAGGTCCGTGCTGGATCCATACCGAAGCTCAGGGGTGGCAGGAGTTGAACGACGGAGATCTCGTTCTGCTACCGCAAGGTATCGCGCATCGATTAGCCAGCGCGCCCGATGTTGAGGGCGACTCCCTCAAAAGCTGTCAGATAACAAAGCTAGGCAGCAACGTCTGCGAAGTGGTGCGGGAAGGAACGGGTGCGACCAGTACCCTCTTCTGCGGCTCTATGGCTTTGAGAGCTTATGCGCTTAATCCTTTGATCGCCTTGATGCCGCCAATCATCAAGGGCTGCGATGTGGCCGGCAATGACCCGATCGTTGGTCCCCTGCTGGCGGCGATGACGGCGGAGGCTTCACAGCCCCAGATGGGCAGCGCGACGGTCCTATCGCGTATGGCAGACTTGCTTGCAGCGCGGCTGATCCGCTGCTGGGTGAATTGCAGCGGAGCCCCGACCATCGGCTGGCTCGCCGCCATCCGCGACCCCCACATCGGTCGTGTGTTGGCAGCGATGCACCGGGACCCCGGCCATAACTGGACCCTCGAAAGCCTCGCGGCCGTGGCAGGCCAGTCGCGCTCGATCTTTGCCGAGCGCTTCAGCGCTATCTTAGGAGAAGGCGCGGCACGTTATCTTAGCCGTCTGCGGATGCAGCTTGCCAGCGAGTTTCTTGGCCAAAGCGGCATGTCAGTTGCTGAAGTTGCTTCCCGTTTAGGTTATGAGTCGGAGGCATCCTTCGCTCGCGCCTTCAAGCGCATCACCAGCGTGTCACCCGGCATTGTGCGTCGCACAAGTTCCGGACGAATGGACATGAACTTCGGATTTTAAGATACATATCATCTTAGGAAGTTCGTCTATGAAATCTCCAGACGTGGAGATAATTCAATGACAGACACGACATCAGAACTCGACGACGCGGCGATAGTCTTTGATACCGCCGAGCCAGCCGCCTGGAGTGCCGCGACTTGGTTTGCCGTTCTTTCGATGGCCGCTACCAGCTTCGCGCTGGTATCGGCTGAATTCCTGCCGGCGGGCCTGTTGACCCCAATGGCGCGCGATCTCGGGATTACCGAGGGAACAGCCGGACAGGTCGTCACCGCGACCGCTTCCGTCGGCGCCGTGACGGCCCTATTGAGCAATGTTCTTATCGGCACACTGAACCGCAAGGCGGTGCTGGTCGGTCTTAGCGCGTTGGCGATCGGATCCAATATTCTCGCAGCACTAGCGACTGATTTTTGGCTATTGTTGTTGGGACGGGCTGGGCTAGGCATCGCGCTTAGCGGCTTCTGGGCGCTTTCAGTCGCGGTCGTGGCTCGGTTGGTTGGCGCCAATGCAACAGGTCGGGGCATGGCTGTTGTCACCCTTGGCGTCTCGCTCGCCACCATAGCTGCGCCATCGATGGGCGCTTTGATCAGCGATTGGCTGGGATGGCGCATCGCCATGGCGATGACCGCCGGGCTTGCCGCACTTGCCATGGTGCTGCAGGCGCTCAGCTTGCCAACGCTGCCCGCAAGCACAAGCAACAGGCTCGCCGACGTGTTCCGGCTCACAGGCCGGCGTGGCGTTCAACTGGGAATGCTTGCCATCCTTTTGCTAATGACGGGGCATTTTGCTGGCTCGGTTTATGTGCGACCCTTCCTCGAACAAGTGACGCTCCTTAAAACCGAATGGATCGCCTTAGCGCTGCTTGGGTTTGGCATCGCCTCTGTGATCGGCAACGTCGCCGGTGGCCGAATGGCCGACGCAAGTATCCGCCTGGCGCTTGGTGTTACCGCCGCACTGATGGCGATTGCGGCGCTCGCCTTGGTGCTTTGGGGTGCTTATATCGGCGTTGCGTTCGCCTTCGTTTCGCTTTGGGGTCTAGCGTTCGGCATGGCGCCGGTGGTGCTGCCGACCAATCTGTCCCGCGGAGCACCCGACGCTCTGGAGGCAGCGGGGAGCCTGATGGTCGTCTCTTTTCAGGTCGCCATCAGTATCGGCGCGGTTTTCGGCGGCTATGTCGTCGATCACTACGGCGCTGTCGGTCCTTTGACCGTTACCGCTGTCCTAGCCGCATCGACGGTCGCCTTGGCGCTGCTGCAGCCTCGCAGCTGATCTTCCCCTTCTGGGTTGAGCAAGTGCGACTCTCGTTGACAGGCAAGCGTCATCGAGAGCTGGACACCGTGCCCGACCTGAGAGGTAGGTGACATTTTGTACCGGAGACATGGGTAACACTTTCCGTTTTGAAGCGGGAGGTGTTGATGCCGTGGAGAGAGACTTCGGTCATGGAGGAACGTCTTCGATTTGTCGCCCGGCTGCTTGAGGGCGAGGGTATGAGGCGAGTGCACAGATCCGTCACACGGAGGTCGAGCCTGCCAATGGGATCTCAATGTCGATAAGCAGCCCTTCATCCGACCAGATTTTCTGAAGACGTCCTTTAAGCTGCTTTTCAACCATTGCGCCGACAATCACCGTGCCAAAACCTCGTTTGGCTGATCTAGGCGGAGTGTCGATGCCCACCTCCTGCCACCGGATGTTAAAGCCTGCCCCGGACGGTCTTGGCTTCCAACTGATTGAAAGCTTACCTTGCGTAGCGGCAAGCGCACCGTGGTGGGCTGCGTTGACAGCGAGTTCATGGAGCACGAGCGCAAGGGGCTGGACGACCGGCGCAGCCATTTTGATATCCGGTCCGCTAAAAAAAGCGCGGGTGGCCGCAAACGGCGACACCTGCTGGCGAATGAGTTCCTCAAGAGAAACGCTTGTCCATCTTCGTGCAGCAAGCAAGGTATGGGCACGGGCGAGCGCCTGCACGCGGTGTTGAATAGCGGCGGCGTAAAGGGCCGGGTCATCGGCATTGCTCAGACGGACAATGCTGTCAACGATTGCCAGGACATTCTTGGACCGGTGGTCGACTTCCATCAGCAGGCGGTGCTCGGAGGCCTCCAGTGCCTCGATCCGCCGATATTCCGTCATATCGATCTGAGATCCAAAGAAATACAGTATCCTTCCGTCATCCCCATGGATGGGACTTAGATGCAAGCGGTTCCAGAACTGCACCCCGCTCTTCTTATAATTGAGGATCTCTACGCTGACCTCACGCTCGCCGGCGATGGCGGCACGAATTTCGGCGACGGCGATCGGAGACGTCGCAGGGCCCTGCAGGAAACGACAGTTGCGGCCTAACACTTCATGGGCCTCATAACTTGTCAGTGCGAGGAATGCCTTGTTTGCAAGCACGATCGGCTGATCGGATTTACGCGCGTCGGTGACGACCATCGGCATCCTGGTGCGTTCAAACGCGATCGCTGCCAGCTCTTTCCGATCGGCGGAGGCTGCTTTTGAAGATGCGGAAGGCAAATCCCCATGCAGTTTTTCTCTCGAATGGCCTGTCATGCTTTCACGCTCACTAAGACGTCGGCTGATAACGCGGCTCGCGTATCTTTGTTTCCGAGAAGGTCGCTCGTTTGAGTGCGTGATTTACTCATCCGACACCTGCCCGGCGAAGAGCCACATCCGCATCTTGGCCAACACGACGGCCTCCGCTATAGAATCGGGATGTGGTCGATCGGCCTTGCAGCTCCGGAGGATCAGGCGCAACATATGATCATGAAACTCTTTTCCAATTCCAGCCGGTCACGGGAGCGCTTTCTCGAAGCCATCCTGCAAAGCGCGATCGAGTATGCGATCATCTCCACGGACTTGGATGGGCTGATAACCACATGGAACGAGGGCGCGCGCCGGATTCTCGGATGGGATGAGCCCGAGATTATCGGCCAGCCCGCGGCCATGATCTTCACCGAGGAAGACCGGCAGGCCGGGATTCTCCAGCGGGAAATGGCTGCCGCTTTAACGGAAGGTCATGGCAATGATGAGCGCTGGCACGTTCGCAAGGACGGCTCATCGTTCTGGGCATCCGGGCAGATGATGGCGTTGACGTCGGACAACGGGGAAGTCGAGGGCTTCGTAAAGATTCTGAGAGATCGCACCGAGCAGCGAGAGAATGAGGAGCGACAGCGCGTCCTGATGCACGAACTCTCTCACCGCATGAAGAATACGCTGGCCGTCGTTCAGGCTATCACCAGCCAATCCTTCCGAAACGCCAGCTCTATGGAGGATGCGGAGCAGTCGATCGCGGCACGCATCAATGCTTATTCGAAGGCGCACGACATTTTGCTTCAGCAAAACTGGCTGGGCACGACCATGGCGACAATCGTCGAGGCGACCGCGATCAATCTTGGGCTTGAGGCGTCACGACGTTTCGAAGCACGCGGTCCTGCGGTTGAATTGGGGCCCCAGGCGGCTCTTTCGTTTTCCCTCGTGCTGCACGAACTTGTCACCAACGCCAACAAGTACGGCGCGCTGTCGGTCGATACCGGGACGATTGAAATCGAGTGGTCTGTGCGCGGCGCGGTGGGCGAAAAGCGCCTGGACTTCAGGTGGCAAGAAGCCGGGGGCCCGGCGGTGGTGGCGCCGAACAACAAGGGGTTTGGTACGCGCCTCGTCAACTCCAGCCTGGCGGCCTTCGGAGAAGTCGCTCTCGATTACCCGCCGACAGGGTTCATCCTGAAGCTCGATGCGTCGCTCCAGAAGCTGCAATACAAGACCTATTCCGACGCCGAGGAATAAGTGGAATGTTGAGCGGGCATTGGGGAAACCACACGGCGCCAGGCTGCAGGCGTCTCAGTCTCTCCGATCGAAAGGGATAAACCGACTGTCCTCATAGACTCGCAGATAATTCGAGTGAACAGGCTCGGCGAGCCGACGCGATTTCATGTACGCCAGTGCTGAACATATTGGCCCGCCGGCGACTGGTTCCACCTCTAGCACTACGCGCAGGTTGCCGGGTATGCCGATCGATTCCAGCCGATCCAAACTTGCTATCGTATCCTCGCCGGGCTCGTAAAGTTCACCGACGACGCGATAGCCAATGCCCGGTTCATTGAACATCATCGGAGCGAACCAAGGGCCGGCAATCAGCATCGGATAACATTCCCGCGTCCGGAAAATTCCAAGAAACCTGGCGCGGAAAAGTCCCTGCTCATGAAGGGGAAAGCCTTTTTTTAAAGTTCCAAAAACGAACAGGTTCCGTGTCATCCGGGCCAGCCCCATGCGCGATCGGCTAATCCCCCAAAAGATTGGAGCGATCGTGATCGCCTGCGTTTCCATCAGGCCGAAGAGGATCACGCTCAGTCACGCTTCATCACGGGTGGCGCCGTCGCCAGGTTGTCTGCTGCGTCTGTTTCCGGCAATCCTTCTACCCTTTCATTGTCCGGCTGGGCGCGGCGCGTCGCCGATCTCTCCGAAGGACGGCCGGCTCGCGCTTTAACGCGCTTGCCGACAACTGCACCGGGGTCTTCACCTCCACCTTCGGACCGGATCGGCTCGAGCTCCATCTCCGGTGGGCGCAGCTTATTCCGGTCTTCGATAGGGTCGTTTGATTTCTTCTGCATGATCGATCGGGCCTTTCTTCAATGCCGGCGGTGATCCCAGGACGTCCGCGGCTTTCCCTACGGCTTGAGAACGACCTTTATGCAGCCGTCCTTCTTGTCGCGGAAAGTCTTGTAGAGCTCAGGACCTTCTGCGAGGGTCGCACGATGCGTGATAATGAACGACGGATCGATTTCGCCCTTTTGGATGCGTTCCATGAGTAGTGGCAGGTAGTGCTGCACCGGCGTCTGCGCCATTCGGAACGTCAGGCCGCGATTGATCGCCGAACCCATCGGGATCTTATCGAGGAACCCGCCATAGACGCCAACGATCGACACCGTGCCGAAGTTGCGGCAGCAATGGATTGCCTGGCGAAGAACGTGGGGGCGATCGGTTCCCATGAACGTAGCGATCTTGATGCGGTCAAGCCTTGAGTCCCAGCTCGCCGAGGGATCGGCTTCGGTGCCAACCGCGTCGATGCACGCGTCGGCGCCGCGCCCGTTGGTCAGCTCCATGAGCTTGTCGTAGATGTCTTCGTCCATGAAATCGAGGGTGGTTGCTCCCGACGCTTCGGCAAGAGCAAGCCGCTCCGGCACGGTATCGATTGCGATAACGCGTTCGGCGCCGAGGATGAAGGCCGACTTGATCGCCATCTGTCCGACAGGGCCGCAGCCCCAGATCGCAATCGTGTCCCCCGGCTGGATATTGCAGAAGTCAGCCGCCATGTAGCCCGTCGGAAAGATGTCGGAGAGAAAGAGCACCTGCTCATCTGTCAGTCCGTCCGGCACCTTTATCGGTCCGACGTCCGCATAAGGCACGCGCAGGAACTCCGCCTGACCTCCACTGAAGCCGCCAAGAAGATGCGTGTAGCCGAACAGGCCCGCGGGTGAATTCCCCCACATCTTCTTGACCTTCGACGGATCGGGGTTGCTGCGTTCACATCCGGAATAAAAGCCGCGCTGGCAGAAGAAGCATTCGCCGCAGGAGATGGTGAAAGGCACCACGACACGGTCACCGACCTTGAGCTTTTTATTGTCATTGCCGACTTCGACGACCTCGCCCATGGTCTCGTGGCCCATGATGTCGCCGCTATGCATATCCGGCATCACACCGTTGAACAGATGGAGATCCGACCCGCAGATCGCGCAGGCTGTCACCCTGATGATAGCGTCGCGCCCTTCCTCGATTTGAGGATCGGGAACGCTCTCGCATCGGATGTCATGTTTGCCATGCCAGGTAAGTGCTTTCATGTCTTCGCCTGCCTTTCGATCGGAACCGCAAAACCAACGCGCCGCCTTGCCCATTCGGCCTTCATCCCTCGGTCTGAAAATTCAAGACAGCCAAACCGTGATCCGCGGGAGTTGTTCCATCAGAAAGCGAGACGGACCCATTTGGCGGGAACAAATCCGCGTTAGGCTTGTTTAGCGGCCGAATCGACAATGGCGGGCATGAAATGACCTTCAATCTTGATCCGTATTGCGGCAGCGCGCCGGCACCTCAGTTGCTGATGTGGGATTGGAATTTCGATCCCTATCTGCTGCTTGCGATAGGCATTGCGACTGCGTTGACTTGGTTGCCGGCGCGTCGGGACAAGCGCGTCGGGCAGTGGCTTACCGCCATCGCTCTTTTCACCGTCGCCTTCGTTTCCCCGCTTTGTGCGCTCAGTTCAGCGTTGTTCTCGGCAAGGGCAGTTCATCATATCGTGTTGATCTCGCTCGTTGCGCCGCTTACGTGGCGCTTTCTCTTCAGCCACGCGATGCTCCTGGATCGAGTGCCGTCGATCTTCATATTCGTCTTTCACACGACGATGCTCTGGCTATGGCATTTGCCCCTGCCCTACGCCTGGGCTCTCTCTGGGAGCATTCCCTATTGGATCATGGAAATCCCGCTTTTCCTGTCGGCGGCTTGGCTGTGGAAGGAAATCCTCGATGCTCGACGGCCTTCAGGCGGCGCACTTGTGGTCTGCGCCGCAACCCTTCTGCAGATGACAGCGCTCGGTGCGTACCTGACCTTTGCATCCCATCCTCTGTTCAGTCCGCACTTCCTGGCGGCGCCGGCCTATGGCCTGTCGCCGCTTGAAGATCAGCAACTCGCAGGTCTGTTGATGTGGATTCCCGCATCACTGCCCTTTGCCGCGGCCTTCCTGTTCAGAATCGCTCAAGCCATCACCCGGCCAGACGGAGGGCTCTCAGCCGGACGGTACCCAGTCGCGGCGAGATTGCCTCGTTAGGCTTCGGCGCATGGCCGGAGCGTTTCGCCGAGGCAGCGCCGCGCCATCGTGGTCTCTTTGTGCAGCCGCCCGACGGCAGGCATGCCGTTTGCGTCTGATAAGGCCAGCGGGCGCCGTGACAATTGCTGAGCGGGCCGGGAACAGTTTGGCGCTTTTGAAGTTCTGATGCCACCAACCAGGAGACCAGACCATGAAGAAAATCATCATCGCCTCCATCGCGGTTTCGCTTGCTGGACCCGTTATGGCCCAATCAGCCGCGGAAAAGACCGGAGTCAACTCGCTGATCGGCGTTGCACCGAAGACGGCGGACTTCGTGAAGGAGGCCGCCACCAGCGACATGTTCGAGATCGAATCCAGCAAGCTGGCACTCGAGCGTGGCGATGCGGCAACCAAGACCTTTGCCCAGCAGATGGTGACGGACCATGAGAAAACGAGCAGCGAGCTCAAGGCGCTGATTTCCGGCGGCAAGGTTAAGGCGCAGCTGCCAGCCGCCATGACCAGCGCCCAGCAGAAAATGCTCGACAAGCTGAAGGGCCTTCAAGGTAGTGATTTCATCAAGCAATATCATTCCGATCAGGAATCCGCGCACGAAGATGCGGTCGACCTCTTCAAGCGCTATGGCGAAGGCGGCGACAATGCGGAGCTGAAAGCTTGGGCGGCAAGCACGAGGCCTGCGCTTGAACACCATCTGCAGATGGCGGAGGAGCTTAACAAATAAGATTGCGCCGAAGCTGCGATGGAGCATTTCCGTGACTTGGAGAGAACGGAAATGCTCCAGGAACCTTTCTTTCCCCTTCAGGGTTAGGCGGCCGGACATTGGGAGCCTATGCTGATGAATTATCTCTGGCTGTTTGCGGTGGCAGGAGGAGCAGCGCTTCTCGGAATTGCCCTTGCTTTCGGAATGATCAAGCAGGACGGGCGACGGTCTGTCTTCGCCATAGCCGGTGCTTTCATCGTGGCGATCGGCGCGCTAGGAGCGGGCGTCTATATTGCCCGGGCGCCGGCGGCCCCGGTGCGCGGCTCGGACAGGGAGCAGTCGCAGCAAAGGCTTCCAGGTGCTGCGACGACCGAGAAGGACCTGCCGGGAAAGTGACGCCCAAACAATTGCCGATCAGTGCTTTCTGGCTAAGGCCCAGAAACGCGCCATCGGCAGGAGGTGCATGGTGATGAAATTTGCGGCTGTCTCGGAGCGTGAGTTCGCCTTGGTTCTCGAGGCAATGACGGACGACGAGCTTTTCGAACTGATGGCTGATCTGGAGAAGCGGAGTGAAGCATTGAATCGAGCTTCGCCGACCGATGAGATCTTCGCAAAAATCGTTCTGACGGAGAACGCGATCGAAAGCCGGTTTCCCGGCCAGATGCTGTTGCCATACAAGGAATGGAAGGATCGGCCCGACCGGTTGACGCTGCAATAGCGCCCACATCTTATATCAATGAACTACTGAACCGCAGCCAATGAGCGATGGCCGGAATCCGGCCAACTGCGGCCTGATACTCCCGGAACATCGTAGGCGTCAGCTGCGAACGCTTCCAGGGATGTGCGATTGCGAACGATAACAAGCCCCCGGTGAGAATAGATGAAGTGCTCGCCTTCGAGGATGTGCAGCGCTTCGGTGACGCTGGAGCGGCGCACTCCGAGCATGGTCGCCATATATTCATGCGTCAGCTCGATTTCCTCGCCATCCATACGGTCATGGCACATCAATATCCACTTCGCCAATCGGACGTCGATCTTGTGAACGGCATTGGAAAGCGCAGTGTAGGCGACCTGTGCGAAGAAGCCTTGAAGAAAGCGTGCTAGCAGTTGCCGAACGGCGGGCTGATCAAACAGAAACCCTGCCAGAGCGCGCGCTTCCACGCGACGTCCCGCGCCACCGACCTGCATCATTACGTCAAACGAAAATGCCTCCGCCTCCATCGTCAGGGCCGGCGGCGATACGCCGTCTCTGCCGACCAGGCCGATCTCGGCTTTCTTGCCTTCGGGCGAAGTTGCCACCATGGAGGCGATGCCGCTTTCCAGGAAATAATAGTGGCTGACCGGCAGCCCTATAGAGGCGAGTTCGAAATCGCGCGGCAAAGCGAGCGGCTCGAGAATTGTCTCGAAAACCAAAAGCTGTGGCGTCGTCAAATGGAGCAGGAAGAGATTTTTGCTTTCGAAAGGAGGCATCGCCTTGCCCTCTTGTGTGGCAAGAGCGGATCGTCTCCCAGCCGTCGGCGCCAAGAATTCTGCCAACGATGATCGAAGTATGGGCCGCAAGAGACCCCATAGCAAGTCGTTTGTCCATCGGCCCCGAATGTGGGCGGGCCATCTATCGCTTTCCGCGTCGCGGTGCTGGTCGTTCCTATCTTTGTACGCAAACGACTTGCAGCGAAATCGCCGTAGGAGGTGCGAATGTAAGCCGGCGCCAGCCGCATACGAGACGGTGGATTTGGCGGACTTCCTGTCGAACCTCTGCCAATGCCTGCGGCAGTCTGCCTCCCAGCACACAGTATCCGTCGAGATGGAGCCACGCGCCGTCGATGCCGATCGCGCAATAGAGATCGCCCTTCTCATCAACGGGTTGGTGACGAACGCCTTCAAACACGCCTACCCTGATGTCCCCGGCACGGTTATCGTCAGGGCGCATAGTACCGACGACCAAATTCCTTGAAATCGCCGATGGCGGAAAAGGCCTGCCGCCGGAATTTTCCTCTTTTCAAACCGACGTCAAAAGCCTGGGAATGAGGGTGGTACGCGGTCTCGTGCAGCGGTTGAAAGCCAAGATCGAAGATCAACGGCCGAGTGCGCGATTTTTGATCCGCTTGCCTCGCAATCCATAACAATTGTCCCGGGCGATGAATCGGTTCTGGCGCCTCGTAGCGGAATTGTCAAAACCGCACAAAGCCCCTCCCGAATATGGCTATACCAGCCCTTTTGACGCATAAGCTGATCATTACCACGATCACGACGGCTGCTGGTATGAGCGCGGGCTCTCTCCCGAAGGAGACGTGCATGCCCGCACTCGACCAGCGTAACGTTCGTAACTTGCTGCTGAAGGCTCTGCCCGCTGACGCCTTCGACCTGCTCACTGCAGATGCCGAAACGGTCCACCTGCCGAGCAGGCATGTCCTGGTCGAATCCGATCAGCCGAATGAGCATGTCTGTTTCATCGAGGAGGGTCTGGCGTCGATGGTGGCGACCAGCGCCGAAGACGAAGCTGTCGAAGTCGGGCATGTCGGATACGAGGGCATGGTGGGAGCCCATGTCGTCCTGAAGACCGATACGACGCCCAACCGGACCTTCCTTCAAGTCGCCGGCTCTGGCCTGCTCGTCGCCGTCAAAACCCTCAAGCGGGTGTCGGCCGAATTTCCGGCGGTCAACGATCTGCTTCTCAATTACGTGCATTGTTGCGACATACAGCTGTCCCAATCGGCTCTTGCCAACGGGCGCTACAATATGCATGAGCGGCTCGCTCGCTGGCTGCTGATGTGCCATGATCGTCTGGTCGGAAACGATCTGCCCCTCACTCATGAATTCCTGTCGCTTATGCTTGGCGTACGCCGATCGGGGGTCACCAACGAGCTGCATATTATCGAAGGGATAAAGGCGATCAGGGCCACCCGCGGAAATGTCAGGATCATCGATCGGGCAAAATTGGAAGAAATCGCCGCGGGCAGCTACGGCATACCGGAGCGGGAATATGAACGCCTGATTGGCCTGCCGATCCGGCGATCGGTTACTCGAAAGGTCTGATCGTTTCCGTGAAAGGGACGATCAATAGAACAGCGCCCTCTTCGTTACAAACCTGGATTTCCCTGGCTGGGATATCTTTCCCAGAAAGCACTGCTTGGCTCATCAGCGCTCTGGCGTCGCGTACAGCCTCATGCCTGGCGTCCTCGAGCGTCGCTAGCTCGGTACCTTCGAAGTCGGCGATCGTCCCTGCGCCGGAAACGATGTTGAAATAAAATCGTGGCATCGCCCGCCCCATCGCTGCGGAATCAATGCCATAAATTTCTAGTCAGTTCCTTAGAAATATTCGCCTGCTGTCTCGGTTCGAAGATAGCGGAGGACGATCAAGAGGTCCTGCCCACGACTGTTTTAGGCGCCTCAATGGGAAATCCTGCTGCTCTGGCCGCCCTTCAAATCGACCATTGTCGCGCGAAGTTGTAGGAGCTCATCAACGATCCTCTGCCAACACTCGTCGTCGGCTCTGGCGATCGATAGCATCGAAGCGCGGATCGTCTGAAGCAGACGAATGAGCGCCGGGTATCGACCGGCACCGCCGCCTGCAGCGTCGCCATCGCAGATTTCCTGAAGTTCATCAACGATCTGCCCCACGACAATCTGCCGATCGACGGCATCGAGCGCGGCCGGATCCGCGGCGATCGCCTTGAAATAGAGAAGTCTGTCCATCATAGCACACTGGTTAAGCCAATATTGACGGCAGTACGCAGCGTTTCGCAATGCGGTGTTTTCGTCGAAGTCGATACGCTGTCGAAATCCATATGCATATATCGCATCAGGCCACTGAGTTTGCGCTGGTCTCGAATGCCGCACTCGAACCAAGATACAAGTTCCCTCGCGACATGCTGCGCCGCCGGACTGGAAATGCCATATGACTTCTCTTGACACCATCCCTGCAAAACAGCCTGCAACATGGCGATATCACCAGGCTGCAGAGCCGGCTTCGTAATTCCAGAGTGCTGCGTCATCGTGTTCCTCCCAAGCATATGAGGCGATCCTAAAATTCCAAATTTTCGATTTCAACCGCTGGTGCGGAACCGTACGAGTCCGGATCCCTTTCACCTTGCCGTCGGCCAGGGAACCAACGCGGCACGATCGGGTTCGGCGGATTAAATGAACGTGGTACGGCAAGCTTGAATATGATACCCACAGCCCTGCCAGAGCGGCCTGAAATGCCATTTGGCGGCATGATCACGGTCCAACCGACTTTTGCAGGCGTCCGCTATGAAATCGCTCAGTCCGGTCGCTGGAAAGACGATCGTCATCATCGGAGGCCCGGGCTTTGTCTCAGATGGCGTCAAAGAGGCATGGGCCGCCCGCCAAGCTGTGGTCGTCATCAGCAGCGTCGATGTGGTCGCGATGCATAGCTCAGATGAAACCTTGCCATACGACGCCGCGATCATCGACGTCACCATCCCCGACCAGGCGATGCTGACAATGAACGAATGGCTGGAGATGCGGCGAATACCCTTCGTCTTCGCGCAAGGGCATCGTTCCGAAGCGCTCTCAGCCGGCTTTGTCCTCAGCGATCGCCCTGGCGATATCAACGCGATCGTCGCCGCATTGTTCGGACCCGGTTCGGGTTATTATCACTAGATCCGTGCGCTTGCGTACGCAGCGTTGCGCTTGATGTGTGCGGACCTCATGATGATGGCTGCATAATTCGAAGCCTTTATTCGAGGAAAGGCACTATGCTCGATTCTCAGTCTGCTCACTTGATGGCCCTTGATTCAGCTGACCTCAGTCATCTGCAGGCGATTTTGAACACCATATGTCGCGAGACGGGAAAGCCTCTGCGAGCGCCTGAGACGCAGGAGATCGCGGCTTTGCTGATCAGCCTTTACCGACATGGAGTGGCAGACCAGAACAAATTGCTTTCGGTGGGTCGCCTGGCATCTGTCCGCAAGCGCCGCCGCTGAACGCCGATCACGCCAGTCTTGATCAAAAGATCACTCAGCGCCCAAGTGGACTGCCGATCAGCCGTCGATATTCCTCCTCCGCCGCGCCGTAGGAGCCATGCGCCTCTTCGATCAATCCGCGCCTGTTAAGAATGACGATCTGCCTTCGGGTGGACCTGATCAGACCTTTGCCTTCCAGCAGATGCAACGCAACCGTCACTCCGGCGCGGCGGACCCCCAGCATCACGGCGAGAAACTCGTGCGTCAGGGATATCGTCATGCCGTCCGTCCGGTCATGGACCATCAACAACCACCGCGCGAGCCGCTCTTCGAGTTTGGCGTGACCATTGGCCAGCACCGTCGACGTCGTTTGCGCAAGCAGCGTCTGGACATAGGCGAGAAGCAGGCTGCGCAAGGCGCGGCTTTCTTCCATGGCCGCGGAAAGGATGGGTGCCGGCAATTTGAAGCCATGGCCTGAGATCTGCATGAATGTCCGGTTGGCGGATTGATCACCGCCGAGCATCACGGCGGCACCTGTCATTCCCTCCCGGCCGACGATGCCCACTTCGATATCGCGCCCGCCTGGAAATCTTGCCACGATCGATGCAAGCCCAGACTCGGGGATATAGATGTCGCCGACCGGCGTATTCTCCATCTCAAGCATCAAGGGGACATCGAGAGTGATTGGCTCCAGATGAGGCACGATCAGATCGCGCTCTTGTGGGCCCAAAGCCCGCAACAGCTCATTTCTAAAATTCAATTGCTCGTCATCCATGTTTCGTCCACATGCGGCCGTCCTTCGCCCGTTGCTGCTGCGAACCTAACCATCTAGAATCGTTGAGCAATACACTGTGCCATACCGTACAGACGGTTCGAAGTCTGCGCGACCCTGTTCGCCGTGAACAAGAGGGCCTGACGGTTTCGATGGCCGAAACCACTCGAATGACGGCCCGTCGGCTACCCCTCGTCGGCAGCCCCTTTCCGGTGGAAGTGGCCAGGCGACGAGGGTTATTTTCAGATGGAGAGCGTGAGCCGGAGCAGTCGGTCTCAGCGTTGGATTGGGGAGCGCCAAGACGGCATCGAGATCAGGACCTCGGACAATCCGCCCTCCAGGTAGCACACCAAGGCAGAGCCAAACGCGATTTGAACCCTCGGCATGACTCTTCTCAGTCGCAATGATTAAACATCAGATTATGTCGGACTTCAAAGCGCAAGGCGCGCTTTACACCTCTCAAGGACCCGCGCCACCGCGCGGTTGCTCGATCCGCGACACCCTTTACGGGAACAATTCGCAATGGTGAGGGTTAGCTGCACCTGAGCGCCTCATGTGGATCCAAGACATGACCTATCCAACTCCTTCTTCGCGCGTACTCATCTATTCTCACCCGTTTCGCGCTATCCCACTTCATTTTTCAGCGGCCTGTTTTGTCGGAGCGTTGGCCACGGATATCGCCTATTGGCGGACGGCAGAGATGATGTGGACCAATTTTTCGTCGTGGCTGCTGACCGCCGGGCTGCTGCTTGGCGGAATTGCCGCAATCGGAGGCATTGCCGATATCGTGACAGGACAGCTGTCGTTGAGATGGGGCATCGGAGTGTTCTATACGCTCGGCAATCTGGCAGCCTTCATACTCGCGCTCTTCAACGCCTTCGTTCACAGCCGCGACGCATGGACATCCGTGGTTCCGACCGGTCTGACGCTGTCGGCGGTGACGGTGGTCGTCATTGTCATCAATGCGGTTCTTGGGCGAATGGTTCAGCGGCGGTATTTTAAGGTCATTGCGTGATGAGCCGATCTCTTCTCTCAAACAAACTCCGTGCCCTGGCCTTCTCGCTGCTTTGCGGTTGCAGCCTCGGCCTGGCAGCCTGCAGCGAGGATGAAGCCGATCCTAGCAGCGAAATCGGTGCCAATCCGAAACTGCCCGCACAATCGCAATATCTCCTTCCGCCGATGCACATCGCCTCGGTCGTCGGGTGGAATGAAAACGAGACGCCAGTGGTTCCGAAGGGCCTTCAGATCAAGGCTTTCGCCACAGGACTGAAGCATCCTCGTGCCGTCTACCTGCTGCCGAATGGCGACATTCTCGCAATCGAATCGGTCGCGCCGCCGGAGGCGGCCATCAAGCGTCCGAAGGACCTTATCATGGGATGGATTGAGGCAATGGCAACGTCAGGCGGCAAGGCGAGCACCGAAGGGAGCAACCGCATCACTTTGCTTCGCGATGCCGACGGTGATGGCGTGGCCGAGGTCAAGGAGACTTTTCTCGATCATCTCAACTCGCCATTCGGCGTGGCGCTTGTCGACAGCGATCTCTATGTTGCGGCGACCGACGCGATCATCCGTTATCCCTATCAATCGGGTGAAACCAAGATCAGCGCGCCGGGCACGGTACTGACGGAACTTCCTGGTGGACCGATCGACCACCACTGGACGAAGAGCCTCGTTGCCAGTGAGGACGGCAGGTTGCTCTATGTCGGCGTCGGTTCGAACAGCAATATCACAGAGAATGGCTTGGAGGCGGAGAAGGATCGTGCGTCGATCTGGGAGGTCGACAGACAGACGGGACGCCACCGCATTTTTGCAGACGGCTTGCGCAATCCCAACGGATTGAGCTGGGAACCACAGACCCATGCTCTTTGGACCGTGGTCAACGAACGTGATGAACTCGGCCCCAATCTGGTTCCGGACTACATGACGTCGGTCAAGGATGGCGGCTTTTACGGATGGCCCTACAGCTATTTCGGCCAGAATGTCGACCCGCGGGTCGAGCCGCAACGGCCTGACCTTGTCGCCAAAGCGACCATTCCCGACTACGCGCTGAGCTCCCATGTCGCGCCTCTCGGCATGGTGTTTTACACCGCCCAAAATCTGCCGGCGCAATATCAAGGCGGAGCGTTCATCGGCGAACATGGAAGCTGGAACCGTTATCAATTCAACGGCTACAAGGTAGTCTATGTGCCCTTCAAGGACGGGCGTCCGAGCGGCAAACCGGAGGATGTCGTCACCGGCTTCCTGCGAGGCGAGGACGAAACACACGGCCGGCCGGTCGGACTTGCCGTCGACAAGGCCGGGGCGCTGTTAATCGCCGACGACGTCGGTGATACGATCTGGCGCGTCACCGGCGCGCCTTAGCTCCTGGCGAACATAGAGATGGCAGCACGGCCTATTCGACGATGTCAGCCAATCATTTTCGACTGACGAATTTGTTGAACCGGCTTGTCCCATCCTCGGTCTTGTCCTGATAAAGAAAGGCCAGCTCGTTTTCATCGAAAATGGCGAAGAATTCGTCCCAGGAGATCTTTTCCAGGTTCTCTTCCGGCTCTCCGAAGTCAATCCGCAGTATGCCACCTTGCTTGGCGCCTTTGACACGGGAGGGTTGTCCCTTGCGCGCTTCCACCCATTTGCGAATTGCCGAATGATCGGTCGTTGTAGTTGCGGTTGTCATTGAAACCTCCGTTCGATTTCGGCCCCGCGGTCTCTCGCGGCACGGTGCCGAACCGATCTCACGAGGGAAAGTTCCAGGCGATAGCGTGCCTCAACATGACGCGGGCAAGAGGCAGAGATCGTCTCGCGCTGGAGCGGAGCTTCCGACACCTATGGAAAATCTGAGGAGGAATATGAGCGACTGATTAAGCCTCTCAGAAGATCGAAACGATGAAGGATCGCGATGGTACTGATATTTGATAACCGACATGCCGCAACAGATGCTCAGGTGAGATGACGGTGCGATAGCGCACGATCCCTGCATTTTGGCCGGAAAGGTTTATTGTATCACCCTGTATTTTAGGAGTTTGGCCATGAACGTTGCAGGGACGACGTCCATCCTTCTGATGGAGGATGAGATTTTCATCGCGATGGACGTGGAAGACATCCTTCATGGCGCCGGCTTCGATCGGATAGAGACAGTGTCGTCTTGTCGAGCAGCCGAAGAGTGGCTGACAGCGAACGATCCCGATCTCGTGGTGATGGACATCGA
Organism: Rhizobium sp. WSM4643; assembly: GCF_025152745.1. Classification (NCBI taxonomy): domain Bacteria; kingdom Pseudomonadati; phylum Pseudomonadota; class Alphaproteobacteria; order Hyphomicrobiales; family Rhizobiaceae; genus Rhizobium; species Rhizobium sp. WSM4643. The sequence goes on from NZ_CP104040.1 coordinate 3,550,420, forward strand.
ATTGACGGACGGGGTCGCTGGAGCGATTGCCAGATCTTTGCGCGACCGCAATATCCCATTCATCGTTTACACCGGTGCTCAGCGGAAGATGCACCCGGATGCCTTATCATTTTCCGAAGGCGTGTGGTTGGAAAAACCGTGCGAGCCGGCGACATTGCTGACGGAAGTCATGCGCTGCATACGTCAGGGGCCGACGTCGATTGTAGTCGATGGCTGCAGGGAAAGCAAAAAGACGCGATAGGGCCATCTGGCGGGAACATTGCCGTTGTTCTTTGGTTTGGCGAACCAAGGGAGAGGCAGATGAACCAGCAATCGGACGGTCGGGCTTTGATCATCTACATCGGCGCCATCACGTTAGTCGGGCTTTTGATCGTTTGCGGCTCAATAATCTCGTTTAACGCAAGCGGCAGAAATGACGAGCCTGTAAAGATTTCGACGGAAGTGAAGCCCTGATGGACAGGCCCGAAAACGATCCCATTCAGGCAACCCGTACCAGCGCTGAACAACAGCGAAATAGCCTTTCAGGTGGGCGGATTGCGGTCATCTTGATCGCGACCGTGGCCGCCATCGCCTTCCTGCTTTACACCATGATCCTCGTCTACGGGCTGGCGCACAGAACGTGACTGCATCCGTGGCGGATCTGCCTGGCATATTTGGGTGCTGGCCCAAGGACGCAAGCTCGGAACCTTTCATTGCGACAAAGGTTTGCGGTCTTTGACAAGCAGAGGACGAGTTCGATGCCCAATGCCGCCGATATACTGATAGACACGCTGATCGAGTGGGACGTGAAGGTCATCTTCGGCCTTCCTGGAGACGGGATCAACGGGGTCATGGAGGCGTTGCGCAAGCGCCAAGATCAGATCCGCTTCATCCAGGTCCGGCATGAGGAATCGGCCGCCTTCATGGCGAGCGCCTACGCCAAGTTCACCGGAAATCTCGGCGTTTGCCTTGCGACGTCTGGACCGGGAGGCACGCATCTGCTGACGGGTCTCTACGATGCCAAGCTCGACCAGATGCCGGTGCTTGCGATCACCGGAACGCAGTTTCACGACCTGATCGAGACCTTCACCCAGCAGGACGTCGACCTGACCCGCGTTTTCGACAATGTCGCTATCTACAATGCGCATGTCAGTGATGCCTCGCATATGGAAAATGTCGCCAGCCTTGCCTGTCGTTCTGCGCTTTCGCGCCGCAGTGTTGCGCATCTCTCCATCGCCAACGACATCCAGGAGATGGACTCGAAATCGCGCTCGAAACGCAACCGGCCAAAACACGTGCCGAACCGCTTTTTCGGCGGCCGCCAAGTGCCCGACGATAGCGAGCTCGATCATGCCGCCGAGATATTGAATAGCGCCCGCAAGGTTGCCATCCTCGCTGGCCGGGGCGCCGTCGGCGCCCAGGAAGAATTGCGCGAGACTGCCGACCTGCTCGCCGCGCCGGTCGCCAAAGCCTTGCTCGGCAAAACGGCTCTCGCCGACGACGATCCATTGACGACCGGCGGAATCGGAATTCTTGGCACTGGACCGTCGCAAGAGGTCATGGAGCAATGCGACTCCGTGCTGATCGTCGGCTCCTCCTTTCCCTATATCGAATATTATCCGCGACCCGAAGCCGCCCGTGGCGTGCAGGTCGACAGTGACCCCCAGCGGATGGGTCTGCGCTTCCCTATCGATGCTGGCCTAGTGGGCGACGCGAGGGAAACGCTGCGGCTCCTCAATGTCAGGCTGAGGAGGAAGACGGATCGCTCGTTTCTGGAACAGGCGCAAACAGCAATGTCCGGCTGGCGCCGAAAGATGGAAATGATGGAGACGGAGCGAAGTGCGCCCTTGAAGGCGCAGGCGGTGGTCCGCGCCTTCGGCAATCGCATTGCACCTGACGGTGTCCTCGTAGCCGATTCCGGACAGAACACCGAACTCGCGGCCCGCCATATTGATCTCGGCACGGGGAACCGGTTCGCCGTCTCGGGCGCGCTCGCCTCGATGGCCTCGGGCCTGCCTTACGCGATCGCCGCTGGCGTTGCCGATCCGAAACGACCGATTTACGCGGTCGTCGGCGATGGCGGGTTCGGCATGCAGCTCGGAGAGTTCTCGACGGCCGTCCGTCTCGCTCTCCCGCTGAAATTGCTGGTGATTTGCAACGGCATGCTCAATCAGATTGCCTGGGAACAGATGATGTTTCTTGGAAATCCGCAATTCGCCTGCGAGTTGGCACCGATCGATTTCGCCCTCGCCGCAGAAGCAATGGGAGGCCGCGGCTTCACGATCCGGGAGTTCGATCAGATCGAACCGACTTTGACTGAAGCTTTCTCAGTTGCCGGGCCTGTCGTCGTCCAAGCCTTCGTCGACCAATACGAGCCGATGATGCCGCCTAGGATGCCGAAAGACTACGCCAAGAACTTTCGCGATGCTCTTCCCGAGACGCCTGGTCATGAGGCGATCGAGGCAAACATATCCCGCTCGCCGCTTCGCGAGATGATGATCGCTGGCGAACAGCAACAGGAGATATCCGAAACTACGACCGATTTGCCGGGCACGCCGTGAACTGTGAGCTGGCGGAAAGAACATTGTGAGCAGTTTGTCTACTATCGATGACTGTCTTCGCGGCGTAGCGCATCGCTTGCGCAGCTTGTTGTCGCCCCTACCAATTGGGCTAATAGCCGGGGTTCTGGCTTGCGCTTTCGCCTTGGTTTTTCTCTTTCGCTACATCACCGATGCTGATCCGCACTTCGATTCAAAGACCGCCGCGTTAACGGCTGGCGACGCAACGAAAGGAAAATTGGTTTTTTTGGCCGCCGACTGCACGTCTTGCCACGCGACCCCGGGCCAGCCCGACCGATTGAAATTAGGTGGCGGTCTGGCTCTCGCCTCACCGTTCGGAATATTCAGGCCGCCGAACATCTCGCCGGATCCAACGGACGGAATCGGAGCGTGGTCGGTCGCCGATCTCGCCAATGCATTGATCGCCGGCGTTTCTCCCCGTGGCGAGCACTACTATCCGGCATTCCCCTATCCAAGCTATACCGGCATGTCGCTCGACGATGTGAGAGACCTTTACGCCTACCTGCAGACGTTGCCGCCGGTAGCCGGACGGCCGCCACCACACGATCTGGCTCTGCCGCTCAAATTTCGCCGTCTCCTTGCGTTTTGGAAGCTGCTGTTCTTCCGCGAGGGTAAGTCGGGGGCGACGGTCGGGGGCAACGCCGCTGATCGCGGCGCTTATCTGGTCGAAACGCTCGGCCACTGCGCCGACTGTCATTCGACCCGGAATGTGCTTGGCGCCATCAAGCCGTCGACACGCTTTGCCGGAGGCTCGGACCCCGAGGGCACCGGCTTTGTGCCGAACATCACTCCGCGCCGGATAGGCCACTGGTCTGAGGCGCAGATCGCCCTCATGCTTAGCACCGGTGAGACGCCGGACCATGGCCGGGTTGGCTCGTCAATGGCGGATGTCGTCATCAACACTGCACAGCTCCCGCAAGGCGATCGTGATGCGATTGCACGCTATGTCAAATCGCTGCCGCCTCGGCCGACGCCGCATCCGTGAGTTACTGCTCGTAGAGATAGGCGGCGAGATCCCTTGCCTCGGCCTCGGAAATCCCGGTTGCCGGCATGGCCGAATTCGCCGAAAACCGTTGCGGAAAAACGATCCATTGCACGAGGTTCTCCGGCGTGTTGTTGACGACGCCGCCGATGTAGACGCGTTGCCGTAGATCGGTCAGCGGCCCGCCGACCTTCCCGTCGGCGCCGGGAACGCCTGGGATAATGTGGCATCCCACACATCCATAGCGGCGAAATATCTCCGCCGCCCGCGTGGGGTCGCCTGATGTCATGGCGATGGCAACGTTCTGCCGCCTCTCCCGGTCTTTGACGATATTGGCTGCGACGCCGATCGAGACCAGTATCAGGACGACACCGGCCATGACGTAGCTAAGGCGAGCATAAGAGATCTGCATTGGCGCCTCTCTTGTCTATTGTATCGATCTGCAGCAACGCCATATCGAGCACCGCAGAACCGGGATCATCAGGATGAAGGTGATCAGTGCGCGCATGGATTCAGCAGCAGCGTCGCCGCCCCCTGTAGAATGAGAGCAAAGGCGAAGACGGCCCCAAACAAGACACCCACATTGCTGATGAAGCTGGCGCTGCGTGAGACAGCGGAGAGATGGCTCCGCCATGAGATCAGCGCGCCTGCCATAGCCAGAGCAGCTGACAGAAAAGTTGCGAATATGATCCATCCGGTTCCCGTGTCGCAATCTGCGGAGGGAAGCATCTGCCCGAGCTGGGTGCTTACGGCCCAGGCGGCCGGGGACAGTGTCAATCCTGAAATTCTTGCGATAGCGACACTCATTGGCGAGGCACCCAATAGATGCAGAGGTAGAGCGGAAGCCAGGCAATGACGACAAAGTTCCAATAAAGCGCGTTGTCCTGGACGTCGCCGTAACGACGGGCGTTGTCGCCGTGCCGGGAAAACATCAGACATGTCAGCACCAGCGTGTCGATCAGATCGGTAAGGATATGCGTCGTATGCAGTCCGAGCAGGGTCCAGACGATCGAGCCATAGGCGTTGTCATCCCAACTGATATGAAGAGCCGGAAATTCGAAAACGCGCAAAGCAAGCGGAGCAATGCCCAAGAGCGACATCACCACGAGGCCGAGCTGTACCCTTCTCAGTTTCTTATGCTTTGCCCAACGCGATACCATCATATTAGGGATGACGCTGATAAGAAGCAGGCCTGTCAGACACGTACCGGCCAGCAAGTCTGGCGGTGGCGCATCGATCGGCCACTGCGGTGCGAGGCTCATCAGGTAGAAGTAGACGGCAATCGCCAGGCCGAAGCCCGACCCTTCGATGAGCATGAAGGCTCCCGTCGCCCACCACGTCGGAGACGCAGTGCCCATCCCGTGCAGGGACAGTTTCGAGACGTCGAGCACAATCCGATCCTTCATGATTCATCCTCCGGGCTGCCCTTTGGCCAGAACCATCCGATCAATGTGACAGCAATCGGAATGGAGCCCCAGACGACGGCCCAAGGCGAGAACATCGACCAGATCAACATGACCGCTGTGGCGATCGCCGCCCAGAGCGGCCAGACGCTGTCACGTGGCGACGACTCGCGCGCTTCCGGCAGCGCTTCGACCACACTCGTCACCAGAAGCTCCCGACGATCCGTTCTCAGCCCGCTTGCAACCGCCAGCTCGCCATCGTTCGGCGAAAGCGCTTCGCGCGCATCCACGACGGGAATGCGGCGAAAATTATAGGACGGCGGCGGCGAAGATGTCGCCCATTCCAGGGTCGTTGCCTTCCAGGGATTGGGGCCGGCGGGCAGGCCGTTTCGCCAGCTGCGGACGACGTCGACGAAGAAAACGAGGAAGCCCAGTGCCAACAGGACCGCACTCAGACTGATGAACAGGTTCAGACCGGCCCAGGGCAGCTCGGGCTGATAAGTGTAGACGCGACGCGGCATGCCCAGCAGGCCGAGAAGATGCATCGGAAAAAACGTCAGGTGAAAACCGATGAAGATCAACCAGAACGCCCAACGGCCCAGCCGTTCGCTCATCATCCTGCCGGTCATCTTGGGAAACCAGTAGTAAATGGCGGCTATCAAGGGAAAGACAGCGCCGCCGATCAGCACGTAATGAAAATGTGCGACGACGAAATAGGTGTCGTGCACTTGGGTGTCAAAAGGAACCGACGCCACCATGACTCCGGTCAGACCGCCGATTACGAATGTGGCGATGAAGCCGATCACGAACAGCAGCGGCGTTCGAAAGACCGGTCGCCCCGCCCACATCGTCGCCAGCCAGCAGAAGATCTGGATACCGGCCGGGATGGAAATCGCCATGCTGGACGCAGTGAAAAAGCTCTCTCCGAGCCGCGGCAGCCCGACCGTAAACATATGATGCACCCAGAGCCCGAACGACAGCACGCCGGTGGCGATCATCGCCATCACCAGCGGGAGATAACCAAAGAGCGGACGCCCGACGAACGCCGGCAGGATGGTCGACACCATTCCGACGGCTGGCAGAAAGATGATGTAGACCTCGGGGTGGCCGAAGAACCAGAACAGATGCTGCCACAGCAGCGCATCGCCCCCTTCCGCCGGGTTGTAGAACTGCGTTCCGACGAGGCGGTCGAGGATCAGCGTCGAACTGGCGAACATGATCGCCGGCATGGCCATGATGACGAGGAACGACATGACAAGCATCGCCCAGACAAGCACCGGGATCCGGTCCAACGACATACCCGGTGCCCGTTGCTTAAAGACGGTGACCACGATTTCAACGGCGACCGCGAGCGCCGAGAGTTCGGTGAAGGTGATCATCTGCGCCCAGATATCGGCGCGTTTGCCCGCACTATATTCGGGTCCCGATAGCGGCACGTAGGCAAACCAGCCGACATCGGGGGCGGTGTCGAGCGCGAAGGACAGCCAGAGCAGGACTCCCCCGAAGAGGAATACCCAATAGGAAAAGGCGTTCAGCCTCGGGAACGCGATGTTGCGGGTGCCGACCATGAGAGGCACGAAGTAAACACCGATGGCTTCCATCACCGGGACGGCGAAGAGGAACATCATGTTCGACCCGTGCATGGTGAAAATCTGGTTGTAACGGTCGGGGCTGATGAAGCGGGCTTCCGGCTGCGCCAATTGCAGGCGCATGGCGAGCGCAAGCAATCCGCCGAGGATGAGGAAGATGAAGGCCGTCACGATGTAGCGTCGGGCGATGACCTTGTGATCGACGGATGCGACGGCGCCCCAGAAACCCGGGCGCGAGCCCCAGATTGTCGTAAGCTGGCGCTCGACCTCGGCATCGGCAAGCCCGGTATCGGCCGGAACCGCTGAGGCTTGATCCTTTTTCATCGGAGACTTTCCATGTAGGCGGAAAGCTGCCGCAGCTCATCGGTCGTCAGCGGTACCATCGGCATGTTGTTTCCGGGTTTCAGGGTCTGGGGATCGGCAATCCAGGCGGCGAACGAGCCGCGGGTGGTCTCAAGCAGGCCGGCTGCGATAGTGCGCCGCCCCGCGACATGGGTGAGGTCGGGTCCGGTTGATCCCGATGCGGACGTTCCGCGGATCGCGTGACAGGCGGCGCACTGTTTTGCCAGAAAGACCCCTTGCCCGGCGATCGCCTCGGCTTCGGTCGGCGTTGCGGCATCGAGGCGTTGCCTGGCCAACCAGCGCTGATAGTCCGCATCGTCTTCTGCAATGACGGCGAAGGCCATGTGGCCATGCTGAAGACCGCAGAATTCGGCGCATTGGCCACGATAGATACCTGGCCTTTCGGCCCGCAGAGTCAGGGTATTTTCTCGCCCCGGGATAAGATCCAACTTGCCTGCGAGGCTCGGCACCCAGAAGGAATGAATGACATCGACCGCCTGAAGTCGAAGGCGGATGGTTTTACCCACGGGGATGTGAAGCTCGTTCGCCGTCTGGAATATCTGCGTTTGATCGTGATCGGCATAAATGAACTGCCACCACCACTGCTGGGCCCGGACAACGACCGTCACATCGGCGTTTCCACCGCTGTTCAAGGCGCGGGTCGTATAGAAACTTGCCACGGTGAGGATGCCGATGATGAGCGCAGTGGCAGCAGTGGCCGTCGCAACGGCGATCGTCATCGTCCGCTCCGAGCGATTATCCGGGCCCGCGGAGTGGTTCCTGCGGGGCACCAGCGCGAATGTCAAAAAACCCACCACGGCGAGCCAAATGATGGCAGCTACCCACGCAATGAAGATGATCAGGTTCTTAAGCGCAATGGCCGCTTCACCATGAGCGTGGAGTACCGACTGCGCAGTGCTGCACCCGGAAAGCATGATCAATAGCGCGAGCGGCAGACAGCGGAGCTTCACGGCGATGGCCCCTGCTGAGGATGCAGCGGGATTGGACCTTCCTCGAAAAATTTGGCGGCGGGCGCTCGGTTTTCGGCCGGGCGCGTATATCGATCGTCGTTGCGGCCGGGGGCGACAGGGTTGGCGGAATAGGCTCCGATCGTCTTGACATAGCCGGCGAGCTGCCAGATCTGATCGATCGTCATCCTGTCTTTGAAGGCCGGCATCCCATGCGGCCGTCCGTCGCGAATGGAGGCGACGATCGACACCATTGAAGGGCCATAGAGCCACCATCCGTCGAGGAAGGACGGACCAGCCCCGCCTCTGCCGTCACCGTGACAGGACGCACAACCGAACCAGCTGTAGAGCCGCTTACCCTGGCTTAGATCGTAGCCAGTCGCCTCATAAGGCTTGTTGAGCGCAAAATAGATTTCCGGGGGCGCGCCGCTGATCCCGTTTGCCATCAACCGGATACCGTCCAGCGCCGCCGCTACCGGCGGGTCGACACGGTACTGCCTCGGCTCCCGCAGCCAACCGATAGCGGCGGCCAAGATGATGGCAAGGATTAAAACTAAGATGCTCGAATACCAGCCAAGGCTCCCCTTCAAAATCTTCTCCGGCATCGCTTGATCCTCTAGAGCATGATCCCGAACGCATGACCGGATTTCGGATGACATCATGCTCCAGCTATGTATTGTGAAACAGAATTCGGTCTTGGGCCGACTGATCTCCTAAAATCATCCTGTTTATAAGCCATTCACTCGAGTGGTGCTGTTTCACATCGACTGAGGCGGACTGGCAGCAGCTTGTAAGATGGCGTTTTGGCCTTCTCGTCGTGGTGGTCGAGTGGAAAGAGCGGATTGGCTTCAGGGTAATAGGCTGCGCAACATCCGACCGGAATGTCGTAGGGGACAATTCTGAAGCCGGAGATCATGCGTCTAGTCTCGGGCTCAATGGCCGTCGACAGATCGACAAAGTCTCCGGCGACAAAACCCAACCGGGCAATATCGGCGGCGTTCACAAAAACTACGCGGCGCGTACCGTCGATGCCCCGGAAGCGGTCACTGTAACCATAAATCGTCGTGTTGAACTGATCGTTTGACCGTAAGGTCATAAGGTGAAGAACTCGTTCGTCGCCAACGCCTTCGAACTGCGGAAACAGGCGTTGCGGAGTGATGAAATTCGCCTTGCCGTTCGGAGTCACCCAGCGGCGCTCCCTGGCTGGCAGCGGCCGTGGAAAACCGCCGGGCTGGAAGAGCCGCCGGTTGAATCCCTTGAAGGTCTCCGGATATGTCCGCTCGATGGCATCGCGAATCTCGGAATAATCCGCAACCCAGCTATCCCAAGGCACGGGGCTTTCCGGCAACGTCGCCTTCGCGATGCCGGCGATGATGGCCGGCTCGGACAGCAGGTCCGGGCTGGCCGGCGTCGCCCTGCCCCGCGAGCCGTGGAAATGTGCCACCGAACTTTCCATCGACACCGCCTGCGGGCCGCTTGCCTGCTTATCGATCTCCAACCGGCCAAGACACGGAAGAAGGTAAGCGATCTCGCCATGGATGACATGGCTTCGGTTAAGCTTAGTGGCAATCTGCACGGTCAGGCGTAGCTTTCGCCATGCAGCTTCCATCGCCTCCGTCTCAGGGGCTGCGCGCAGGAAATTGCCGCCGAGGCCGACGAAGGCCCGGCTTTCGCCGCCCAGAATGGCTTTGCAGACATCGACGGTCGTGTGACCCTTCCAGCGCGGCGGATCGAAATGATAAAGTTCCGCCAGCTTGTCCAGCGGTACAAGACCCGGCTTTTCGGTTATGCCGACCGTGCGCTGCCCCTGGACATTGGAGTGGCCTCTGACGGCGCAGATATTGGCGCCGGGCTTGCCAATATTGCCCCGCAACAGGGCAAGATTAACCACCATCTGAACATTTTGAACGCCCATGACATGCTGTGTCAGCCCCATCCCATAGACCATAAGAACCGCATCGGAAGCGGCATAGGTACGGGCCGCGTGCGTCATCTGCTCGCGGGTCAACCCTGATACTCGTTCCAATTCTGGCCACTGATAGCCCCGCGCGGCGGCGGCGAACTCCTCGAAGCCGGAGGTGTGTTCGGTGATGAAATCATGGTCCAGGACGTGTTTTCTATCGACCGCCCGCATCGAGGCCGCAAAGGCAACGGCTGCCGCATTGGCAGGATCGCCGGGCACTGCATCGGATCCAGCGACTCTGCTGAAACCGGAGCTATGCAGGGCGTCGTCGGCCTCTATCAAAGCCTTGCAGACGCCAAAGATGGCCGCGACGTCCCCACCGTTCTTGACTTGATAATATTCGCTGGAAATCGGTGTTTCCTTACCCGTCAGCATCTGGCTCGGCGCCTGCGGATTGATGAAGCGCAGTAGCCCCGGTTCTCTCAGCGGATTAAAGGTTACGATCTTAACACCACGGTCGACCGCATCCTGAAGGTCATGCAGCAGACGTGGCGACGACGTTCCGACATTCTGGCCGATATAGAATATGCAGTCGCAATTTTGAAAGTCGGAAAGAACCGCCGTGCCGACGGAAGCGCCGATGCTTTCCGGCAGCGCGACGGATGAACTCTCGTGACACATGTTGGAGGAGTCGGGCAGATTATTGCTGCCGAAGATGCGAGCGAAGAGCTGATACATGTAGCATGTCTCGAGCGAAGCCCTGCCCGACGTATAGAAGTCCACCTTCTCCGGCGAAATCGCCCGCAATTCGCGGCCGATCTCTTCGAAAGCGGCAGCCCACGAGACCGGAACATATTTATCCGCTGTCGGATCCCATCGCATCGGATGGGTGAGACGCCCCTGTTCCTCCAGGTCGTGGTCGCGCCAGCTTTCGAGTTCGGTCAGGGTATGCGCCGCGAAAAAAGCCCGATCTGCTCGTTGATTTGTCGTCTCCCATGTCGTCGCCTTGGCGCCGTTCTCGCAAAATTCAAGCGGATGGGTCTTGGCGGGTTTGGCCCAGGCGCAGCTTACGCACATATATCCATCCGGCTTGTTCTGATGCGCCAAGAGCGCTGGGCCCGAGAGGGGGATATGTTCGCGGACAAGGATTTCTCCCACCGATTTTGCCGAGCCCCATCCGCCCGCTGGCCCGCTGTCAAATCCGATCTTCGGTGTTCTTCTGGGTTTTGACGTCATGGTTTTGAACTATCCCGAGAGTTATCGCAACTGCTGCTGATGCCCTGCGGGGCAGCCGCCGGTCGGACATCCAGTCCTGACACTGGAAGGTCGAATCGACTGCCGCCAGTGTTGCTGCCAAACTCCCGAAAGGACCCGTTGTTCCGCGGTCGCGGAGATGCGGTTGGGACCCGCCGGAATTCTGCCACATCATGCGGTAGTGCACCGATGATCAGGCGGGCCTTGGGCCCCTTTTACGCTGGCGGCGGTTTTGTAGTTCCCCGCCGGTGCATTTTCTCTTCGATCTCGTCCAGTACCTCTTCCGGCCTCACCTGCTCCTTTAGTTCCTCGAGCTCTTCTGTCGTCTCGATTTCGATGCCGAGCTTCTCGGCAATGGCTGAGACCAGGGTCAGCAACTCCGTCGTCTCATGCTCTGCCAGAAGACAGATCTGCAGGTTGAGATCGGCGCGCTTGTCGTCAGCTTCCGCCATACGATTTTGGCTGATCAGCACGAATGTCGAGACGAAAATGGCTTCGACGGAAGCGACCATCGCCAGAATGACAAATGACGGGTCGAAGACCGGCATGAGCGGAAGCAGGCCGGTATTGAAGATGATCCAGAGCGTAACGACCAGCAGGTGCAGGTAGACGAACTTCATCGATCCCGCGAAACGGGTAATGGCATCGGCCACCCGCTCCTGCCGGCTCGATTGTCGCGCCTCCTCCTCTCGCCGCTTCAGCAGAGCCTCGATGTTGCGGTCGAGACGTCTCGATATCGTGCTTTGCTTCTGCTCGGATCTCGGCACCGACATTGAATCTTCCATATTGGGAAATCCAAACCTCCTTGAAAGCAGAGAGTTCCGCGCGTAGCAGTGCTGCTCATTTCACCGGCGAACCGGCGATTCGCGATGGCTTGGCTTCCCGCTCCCGCCGCTTTCACAGCTGTTCAGAGACGACCGGATGAATTCCACGGCCCGCTTACCTATGCCGGGAAGCGCCAGGAGTTCGTCGTCGGTCATGGAGGACAATTTACTGACACGCTTGATGCCGCTGGAAAAAAGCGCCTTGACGATCCAGGCAGGAATTTTGCTGCGGGCGAGCATATCGCTCGAGGCTCCCGGCGGCTTTGATGTCTTCCCTGCTGTTCGAGAGGCCATGTTCATCCCGCAGATGATTTGCGACCGCCAAAACCGGAAAGAGGCTCGGCGGTTCCAGCCGATTCACCGATGACCGCAAACAATTTCGTCCGGTCGCCCCGACGCCGCCGCTTCATCCGCGCCGATAGATGTCGTCGATGATTTCGGCGACCTCGACAAGGCGTTCGCAGGACGGATCGTAAGCCTGACCACTGGCGAGCCGGGCGGCCCAGTCCGCTGCCGCCCGGCCACCCCAATCGTCGGGAGGCCGGACAATTTCTTCGGTCGATGTGCCGCGGAAGCGATAGGCCGCAAAGTCATAGAACGACCCGCCGACGTTCCTGAAAGATGCACCCCCCGATGTTCCGAAGAAGTCGGCGCCGATGACCGCATCGCATCCTGCCTGCAGCCGCCAGGAGCAGGCGAGGCGGAGGACCGCGCCAGTCGCCAACGTCAGGGTGGCAACAGCGAAATCTTCGACATCCCCCGTTGCGCTGATTGGCTCGCCGCCTTTCATCAGGGTACTCGTGGTGTCGACCACCTCGGGAAAGTCGAGGCACCAGAGCGCCATGTCGATGAGGTGGACGCCGAGGTCGATCACGCATCCTCCGCCCGACAGCGATTTGTCGTAAAACCAGGATTTGTCGGGACCGTAGGCATTGTGGAAGACCAGATCGGCGGCGAAGACCGTGCCAAGCTCGCCTGATCTGAGCAAATCGCGGATGCGCTGCATGCCTTGCGTGTAACGATAGGAGAAATCGACGCTCAACAGCCTGTCGGCTGATCTGGCGGCGGCCACGACCGCTGCCGCTTCCGCGCCAGATCGGCCGAGTGGCTTCTGACAGAATACTGCAACCCCAGCCTGTAGCGCCCGGATCGACTGCCCGGCGTGCAGGGCGCTCGGAGTGGCGATGACGACGCCGTCGAGGTCGAGCGACAGGAGCGCATCGAGATCGGCGACGATTTCCGCATCCGGCGCAAGGCGCAGGGCTTCTTTCCGCATGTCTTCGGAGGGATCGGCGATGGCAACAGCTTTGGCCATCTGCGTGCGGAGGATTGCTTCCATTCTATTTCTGCCGATCCAGCCGACACCGAGGAAGCCGAGTCTGACAGGCTTGACCCGCATCTGCAGAGAGCGCTCTACCAACCTGTTCATCAGCACGTCACCATCGCCTTGAGGAAACCATCCGGCCTGTCCCGAGTGGCGTCGAGCGCCTCGCCCAGGCCCTCGAGCGGATAAACATGGGTATAGAGCGATGATGGATCGAGCCTGCCGGAAACGACCGCTTCGATCGCCTGGCGCATGCCGCTGATATAAATCCTTGGATCGCGTTCATGAGCATTGATGACGTCGAGGCCACGCCAGTTCCAGAGCTGCATATTGACCTGCCTCGGACCGTCCTGATGGTATCCGGCCACAACCAGCCGGCCGCGCTCCGCGGTCAGTTCGCCGGCGAGATCGAGCGGCCACTGTTTGCCGACCGCCTCTATGACGCGGTCGCAGAAAGCACCGTTGGTCAACACTCTCACAGCTTCGATGATCCGCCAGTGGTCGTCCATCGCCAGTACTTCGGCGGCGCCCATGCGCTTGGCGGTCTCGAGGGAAAACGGACGGCGCGAGATGGCGATGACGCGCGCACCGGCGCCGCTGGCAAGCTGCGTCAGCAAGGCGCCGAGAAATCCGATACCGATAATGGCGACGGTCTGGCCCGGCTCGATGCGGCTGCGCCGGAATATGTTCATCGCGCAGCCGAGCGGTTCGCCCGGAAAGGGTTGGCCGTCGAGCGCCGGCGGCAGCGGCACGACCATGTCGGCATCCGCGATATCGTGGGTTGCGTAGGCATGATATGAGAGTGCAGCGACGTGGTCTCCCAGGCTGAGGCCAGACACCCCTTCCCCAAGCGCATCGATCCTGCCCCATCCCTCGTGACCGAGACCACCCGGCTCCGTCGGAAAGGTCATCCATTCTGGCCCTGCCCAGGGCGCAAGATTGGAAGCGCACACGCCCGACCCTTCGATCCTGATCCTGACCTGGCCCGGCCCTGGCTGGGGAAGAGGCCTCTCTTCGACCGATATTTGTCCGGGGCCGGTGATGATTGCCGCCCGGATCGCTCCCTCGGTCGCCCTTGGCAACACGTTCATGAGTTGCTCCTTCATCTAATTGGCCGGCTTGGTGTTGGCAGACGTCGTTGCCGCAGTGTGGCTCCGATTCCGACCATCGACCTCTCACCAGGTCGCCGCTTCTCAATCTTCGAGACGTTATTTCGCTTATAGATTGGCCGCCGAACCAGCGACGCCGCCAGTTGTTCCGGACGATGTCAAAGAACATGTCAAAGAAGATGACATTGATGCAGGAACAATCTTCGCCTCGGTTGGTTCGGCAGGTCATCTTCAACTTGAGCGGACGGAAATCAGATGGCGATGATCCTTGTAACTGGCGGCTGCGGCTTCATCGGAAGACATGTTGTCGAGGAGCTTCTCGACAATAGGTATGAGGTACGGGTTCTCGATGCATTGATCGATCAGGTTCACGGCGATGCTGAAACGTCGCTGCCGGAGGCTGCCGAAATCATCCGCGGCGACGTCAGAGACAAGACTGCGGTCGAACGGGCTCTGTTGGGTGCCGATGGCGTCATCCACCTCGCTGCGGAGGTCGGTGTCGGACAGTCAATGTACGAGATCGCTCGATATGTCGGGGGCAATGATCTTGGCACCGCGGTTCTTCTGGAGGCGATGATCGGCCGCCGACCCAAACGCGTTGTCGTCGCCTCGTCTATGAGCGTCTATGGCGAGGGCCGCTATGAAACCGCCGACGGTGCGCAGCTCGACCTGGTCAGGCGGCGCAGCGACGAGATCAAGGCCGGTCAATGGAATCCGCGCGGCGTTGACGGCAAAGTCCTGAGGCCGGTTGCGACGGATGAAGAAAAGCCGGTGGATCTCTCCTCGATTTATGCGCTGACCAAGTATGCGCAGGAAAAACAGGTCCTGATCTTTGGCGAAGCCTATGGCCTCGAGGCGGTGGCGCTCCGTCTCTTCAACGTGTTCGGCGCCGGCCAGGCCTTGTCCAATCCCTATACCGGAGTGTTGGCGAACTTCGCTTCAAGGCTCGCCAATGGTCAGCCGCCGATGATCTTTGAGGATGGCGAGCAGCGGCGAGATTTCGTGCATGTGCGCGACGTCGCGCGCGCTTTCCGCCTGGCGCTCGAAAAACCCAATGCGCCGGGACATGTGATCAATATCGGCAGCGGTCAGGCCTATACGATCGCGGAAGTCGCAACGCTTCTCGCCGATGCGATGGGCGTGCCTGAGATCCTGCCCGAAATCATGAACAAGGCGAGGTCCGGCGATATCCGCAACTGCTTTGCCGACATTGCGAAGGCGCGTGAACTGCTCGGCTTTGAGCCGCGCTTCATGCTGGAAAACGCGCTCGGACCTTTCGTCGATTGGGTGAAACAGACCGGAGCGATCGATCGCGGCGCGGAAATGAAGCGGCAGTTGGAGGAAAGGGGGCTGGTATCATGACCATAGCCGCATTGTCCGCCGCGACCGGCACGTCCTCAAGATCCTATGGCTTCGTCGAATGGTTCCGCCCGGGCGAATACGAGCGGACGTCGCAGACGATCGCAGACGTCCGCATCAGCGGCGCCAGCTACTTGCGCACCCATCTGTCATGGGCCGAATACCTCGCTCCGGGTGGCGAAGCATGGTTTGACTGGCTGATCCCGAAGCTTGGCCGCGAGATCGATCTCCTGCCCTGCCTTCACTACACGCCGCCGTCCTTGTCGCGGACCGGAAGGTCCTCCGGCGCACCGGCCGATCTCAAATCCTATGCCGACTTCGTCGACCACGTGCTCACCCGATACGGTCAGTATTTCAGTCATATCGAATTGTGGAACGAGCCTAACAACCTGCTCGACTGGGATTGGCGCGAGGACAAGGACTTCCTGCTGTTTTGCGAGATGGTCGGCGCCGCCGCCTACTGGGCCAAACATCGCGGCTGGCAGCCGGTGCTCGGCGGGCCATGCCCCTTCGACCCCTATTGGCTTAACCTGATGGGCGAGCGCGGTGTGCTCGGCGTCGTCGATGCCGTCGGCTTCCACGGTTTTCCCGGCACGTGGGACAGTGAGGAAGGCACCTGGGGCGGCTGGGACATGCATCTCGGCGAGATGCGAAACATTATCGACCGCTTTAATGACAAGGCCGAGATCTGGATTACCGAAACCGGTTATTCGACCTGGCGCAACGACGAGATGGAGCAGGCACGGCGTTTCGTGAGGGCTCTGAGCGTGCCGGCCGACCGGATGTATTGGTATTCCTGGCGCGATGTGCCGCCGGACGTGCCGGTGCAGGAGGGCCTGTGGTTCGATCCGCGGCACTATCATCTTGGTGCCGTCACCCACGAGAATCAGCCGAAGCTGCTCGCGCGTTTGCTGATGGAAGGCGGCGTCGATCGGCTCGAGCAGGTCGCGCGGCTCGCCACGCCCAACCTCGACAAGGGAGCCGCCCCGATCGTCATCACCGGAGGCTGCGGCTTCATCGGCTCGAACCTCGCCGACAGCTACCTCCAGGACGGCGAAGACGTCGTCGTGCTCGACAATCTCGGGCGGCCCGGCGTCGACCAAAACCTCGGCTGGCTGACCGAGAGGCATGGGTCAAGGCTACATCCGGTGCTTGCCGACGTGCGCGACGCCAGAAGCATCGAGGCAGCCTTCGCCGACGCCAAAGCAGTCTTTCATTTCGCCGCCCAGACCGCGGTCACCACCAGCCTCATTCACCCGATCAATGACTTCGAGGCCAATGCGCGCGGCACGATCAATGTGCTGGAATCGGTGCGAAAGGCCGGTCGCCAGGCTCCGGTGATCTTTGCCAGCACCAACAAAGTGTATGGCGGGCTCGACGACCTTGCCATGCGGGAGGCCGAGGACCGCTACATGCCGGTCGATGAGACCGTCCGATCATACGGGATCGGCGAAGACAGGCCGCTTGATTTCTGCACCCCCTATGGCTGCTCGAAAGGCGTGGCCGACCAATACGTGCTGGACTATGCGAAATCCTTCTCCATCCCGACGGCCGTGCTGCGCATGAGCTGCATCTACGGCCCGCGCCAATTCGGCACCGAGGACCAGGGTTGGGTGGCGCATTTCCTGATCCGGGCGCTCGCCGGCGAACCGGTCTCAATTTACGGCGACGGCAAGCAGGTTCGCGATATTCTTCACGTCGCGGACGCGATTGCCGCCTATCGCGGCGTTCTCGATGGCATTGACGGGATCAAAGGCCGCGTCTTCAATCTGGGCGGCGGTCCGGCGAATGCCGTCAGCGTGCTTGCAGTCCTGCGCGCGATCGGCAGGCTGATTGGGCACCCGGTCGAAACCTCCTTCGACGACTGGCGATCAGGCGATCAGTATTTCTTCGTCGCCGACACCCGCAAGCTGCAACAGACTCTCGGCTGGAGTGCGCGTGTCGGCTGGGAAAGCGGACTGCAGCACCTTGCGGAGTGGCTTGTCGAAAATCGTTTCGGCGGCCGACCGCTCCTGCGCCGCGATCGGAGGGCCTCCGCATGATCCGTCGACGAGTCCGGATTTTGATGACCCTGGATGCGGTTGGCGGCGTCTGGCGCTATGCGATGGATCTCGCCGCCGGGCTTCGGCGCCAGGGGATGGAAATCGTCTTTGCCGGTCTCGGCCCCGCACCGTCGGTAGCGCAGACCGCAGAGGCGAAAGCGCTGGGACAGCTGGTATGGCTCGATGCCCCTCTCGACTGGATGGCGTCGAGCAGGACCGAAATATCAGCCGCGCCTACCGAAATCTCCCGCATCGCCAGGGATTATCACGTCGATCTGCTGCATCTCAACCTGCCGTCCCAGGCCGCCGGGATCGACACGCCGCTGCCCGTAGTCGTCGTGTCCCATTCCTGCGTCGTCACCTGGTTTGCCGCGGTGCGCCGGACGCTGGTGCCGCCGGATTGGGGATGGCAGCGCGATGCAAACAAAGAAGGTTTCGACCGCGCCGACGCCGTCCTTGCGCCAAGCATGAGCCATGCGGATGCACTGCAAGCCGCCTATGGTCCGCTCTCGCGGCTGAGGGTGATCTACAATGCGAGCCGCGTCGGATCCGACCAGCGTCCAAAGAAGACTTTCGTCTTCGCGGCCGGGCGCTGGTGGGATGACGGCAAGAACGGGGTCGTCCTCGACAGGGCGGCAGCAGCAATGCCCTTGCCCGTCGTCATGGCAGGCTCTTGCTCAGGTCCCAATGGGCAGCGATTGCAGCTCAATGACGCCGACGATCGTGGGCCGCTCCCCTATCCGAAGACCATCGCCTTGATGCAGAGCGCGCAAATTGTCGTATCGCCGTCCGTTTACGAGCCCTTCGGCCTGACCGCTCTCGAGGCGGCGCGATGCGGCGCGGCTCTGGTGCTGTCTGATATCCCAACCTATCGCGAGCTGTGGGATGGGTGCGCGCTGTTCTTCGATCCGCATGATCCCCAGTCCCTTGCAGCAGCGTGCATGCGCCTCTGCGAAGACGAGCAATTGCGCGCCGAACTCGTGGTGCGATCGCTGGAGCGCTCGCGAGCCTTCAGTTTGGAACGCCAGGCGGCATCGATGCTCGAAACATACGCGCGACTGATGAACGACATTTTCACCCCGGCAACGGCGGAGCAATCATGAAATTCCTGTTTTACACCCATTCGCTGGTTTCTGATTGGAACCATGGCAACGCCCACTTCCTGCGCGGCATCATGCGGGAGCTGACCCGCCGCGATCACCAGGCGCTAGCGCTCGAACCCGAGGAATCCTGGAGCCGGAGCAACCTGCTCAGCGATCAAGGGCCGAGGGCGGCCGAAAAATTTCACGAGACGTTCCCGCAGCTTCGTTCGCAAATGTACGGACCGCATTTCGATCACGAGGCGGCGATCGCCGAGGCCGACGTCGTTGTCGTCCATGAATGGACGGAGCCGGCGCTGGTGGAACGGATCGGCCGAGCCAGGCGCAGCGGCACCAATTTCACCCTGCTGTTCCACGATACACATCACCGCGCCGTGTCGGCAAAAAGCGACATCGCCGGACTGACGCTTGAAGATTATGACGGCGTGCTCGCCTTCGGCGAAACGCTGCGGCAGCGCTATCTGCGGGCCGGTTGGGGCAGATCGGTCTTTACCTGGCATGAGGCGGCTGACGACGCGCTGTTTCGTCCCCAACCGGAAATCGAAAAGACCGGAGATCTCATCTGGATCGGCAATTGGGGCGACGACGAGCGCTCCGCCGAGCTGATGGAATTCCTCGTCCGCCCCGCGCGTGAGCTCGGGTTGAAGACAACCGTTCGCGGGGTGCGCTATCCCAAGCCGGCGCTTGACGCTCTTAAGGATGCAGGCATCGACTATGGCGGCTGGATCGCCAATGCAGAGGCGCCGCTCGCTTTCGCCGGCCACAAAGCGACCGTGCATATTCCGCGGCGCCCTTATGTCGAAAACCTCCCCGGCATTCCGACGATCCGTGTCTTCGAAGCGCTGGCCTGCGGCATCCCGCTGATCTCAGCACCCTGGCAAGATGCCGAGGCGCTTTTCAGGCCGGGCAGAGATTATCTCGTCGCCGAGAATGGCCGGGAGATGATGCACCGGTTGCGTGAGGTGCTGGCGGACGATGCTCTCGCGGCTGCGCTGGTCACATCCGGTCTCGAGACGATCCGGGCGCGGCACACCTGCCGGCATCGCGTCGATGAACTCTTCTCCATTCTGGAACAATGCGGCACGGCGGGCGTCGTCGGCCAGCTGCCAGCCAAGGAGGCTGCCGAATGAAAATCGCCTTTTACGGATCAAGCCTGGTTTCCGCCTACTGGAACGGTGCCGCCACTTACTATCGCGGCCTGCTGCGCGCTCTGGCGCAGAAGGGCTACGACATCACCTTCTACGAGCCCGACGTTTACGAGCGGCAGAAAAACCGTGATATCGATCCGCCCGAATGGTGCAAGGTCGTCGTCTACCAAGGCACCGTCGAGGCGCTGAAGGAGGTGACGGCGGCTGCGGTCGAGGCCGATATCGTCGTCAAGGCCAGCGGCGTCGGTTTCGAGGACGATCTCCTGCTGCAGGAAGTCCTTCGCCATGCCAGACAAGGGGCTCTGAAAATCTTTTGGGATGTGGATGCGCCGGCAACGCTCTCAGAGCTGCGGCAGAGTCCCGAGCACCCGCTTCGCAAATCCCTGGGCCGGATCGACCTCGTCCTCACCTATGGCGGCGGCAACCCCGTGGTCGACGCCTATCGCAGCCTCGGGGCAGCCGACTGTGTGCCGATCTATAACGCGCTCGATCCTCAAACCCATTATCCGGTGCAGGAGGAGGCGCGGTTCACCGCGGATCTTGCCTTTCTCGGAAACCGTCTGCCTGACCGCGAAGCGCGGGTCGAGCAATTTTTCCTCGAGCCGGCTGCCCGCTTGCCACAGCAAAATTTCCTGCTCGGCGGGTCCGGCTGGAGCGACAAATCCATGTCTTCGAATACCGTTCACATCGGGCATGTCCCAACCCGTGACCACAATGCTTTCAATGCGACGCCGAAAGCCGTGCTCAATATTTCCCGCGCCAGCATGGCCGAAAACGGCTTTTCGCCGGCAACCCGCGTTTTCGAAGCCGCCGGCGCCGGCGCCTGCCTGATCACCGACTACTGGCAGGGCATAGACCTGTTTCTCAAGCCCGGTGACGAAATCCTGGTGGCGCGGGACGGCAAGGATGTCACCGATCTTCTGACCGGCCTGACATGGCCGCAGGCTAAGGCGATCGGACAGCGGGCGCTGAGACGCGTGCTTGCCGAACATACCTATAGCAATCGCGCCGAGACCGCCGATGCCATCTTCCGCGCCCGCGCCACGCGAGCGGAGGCTGCCGAATGACCAGTCCTCTTGATATCGTCATCCTCGGCCTCTCCTTGTCGTCGTCCTGGGGCAATGGTCACGCAACGACCTATCGCGCCCTCATCGGCGGCTTGCGCGCTGAGGGGCACCGGGTGCTGTTCCTGGAACACGATGTGCCCTGGTATGCAGCGCATCGAGATCTTCCCGACCCTGACTTCTGCCAGCTCGTCCACTACAGCGACATCGATGAGATGATCGAAAAACATGCCGATCGTATCAAGGCGGCGGACGCGGTCGTCATCGGGTCTTATGTGCCCTCTGGCGTGACGGTCATCGACAGGATCGCCGCCCTGAAGCCGCGGCGCCTTTGCTTTTATGACATCGATACGCCGGTCACGCTGGCGAAACTCGACCGTGGCGACGAGGAGTATCTGGCGCGCCGACAGCTTGCGACCTTCGACGGCTACTTCTCGTTTTCCGGCGGTGACGTGTTGGCTAGGCTCGAACGCAGATACGGCGCGCGCAAAGCGATCGCTCTCTACTGCTCCGTCGATGCGAGCCGATACAAATCGACCGGCGACGCCTTCCGCTGGGATTTCGGCTATCTCGGCACCTATAGCCCCGACCGGCAGCCAACGCTGGAGCGGCTGCTGATCGAGCCTGCCCGGCAGCTGCCGCATCTAAGCTTCGTGGTTGCCGGTCCTCAATATCCCGGGGATATCGACTGGCCGCCAAACGTCGAGCGCATCGAGCACCTGCCTCCCCCTGATCATCCGAGCTTCTACAGCCGGCAGCGTTTTACGCTGAACGTCACTCGAAGCGACATGATCGCAGCGGGCTGGTCGCCGAGCGTGCGGTTGTTCGAGGCCGCTGCCTGCGGCACGCCGATCATCAGCGACGACTGGCGCGGCCTGGACGAGCTCTTTGCCGACCGTCAGGCAATCATCATCGCCAAAGGATCGGGGGATGTCGTCGACGCCCTGACAACCACCTCTGCCGCAGGGCGTCGTGCGCTGGCTTCGGCCGCCGCGGCGACGGTGATACAGCGCCATACCGGCGAGGTGCGGGCTCGTGAACTCGCCGCCGCCCTGCGAGAACTGCCAGAAGAAGGGGTGAACGACAGCGCCCCCGAACCTCAATCCATTTCAGCCTAGGAGACGCATGATGCTGCAAAGGACGCGAAACGGAAGAGTGAAGACTGTGCTGGTCGCCGGAGGAGCCGGTTTCGTCGGTTCGCATTTATGCGATGCGCTGCTGGCACGCGGCGACCGAGTGATCTGTGTCGACAGCTATATCACCGGATCGGAGGACAATGTCCGGCCGTTGATCAACCATCCGAAGTTTCGTTTGGTCGAAAAGGACATCTGCCATCTCCATAGCCTCGACGAGCCTTTGGACCAGATCTACAACCTCGCCTGTGCGGCATCGCCCCCACAATACCAGGCAGACCCGGTGCATACGATGATGACCTGTGTCGCGGGCACCGGCAATTTGCTTTCGCTGGCCGAACAGCATCATGCCTCGCTCCTGCAGGCGTCGACGAGCGAGGTCTATGGCGATCCCGTCGAGCATCCGCAGACGGAGGACTATCGCGGCAATGTCAGCTGCATAGGCCCGCGCGCTTGCTACGACGAAGGCAAGCGGGCGGCGGAAGCGCTTTGCTTCGATACGCTGCGGGCCGGCAAGGTGGACGCACGTGTTGCCCGCATCTTCAACACCTATGGGCCGCGTATGCAGCCGAGCGACGGGCGGATCATCTCCAATCTGCTGGTGCAGTCCATATCAGGCGCGCCGCTGACGATCTATGGAAGCGGCGATCAGACGCGCTCCTTCTGCTTCGTCAGCGACCTCGTCGCGGGCCTGATGGCGCTGATGGATGTCGATCCCAATCCGGGCGTCCCGGTCAATCTCGGCAATCCCGGCGAATTCACGATCAACCAGCTGGTCGATATGGTGTTGGCCATGGTGCCGTCGACATCCGTTGTCGTCCACAAGCCGCTGCCGGAAGACGACCCTCAGCGCAGACGGCCCGATATCTCACGGGCAAAAGAACTTCTCGACTGGCATCCGACGATTCCGCTTGCCGAAGGTCTTCGTCTGACCGCCGAGTGGTTCATCGCCGCGGCCCGTCCTGACGGCGGCTTCGATGGCGCGCAGGTCACGCGGCGGTCGACTTGGCGGCGGCGTGCAAAAGCCGGACGCACCGCGATCGGCGTCTGACATGCGAGCGATAAATGACAAAGGAGAGCCGAGATGGATGCAGCACAGCCGACGAGAGATCAGGAGCTGCAAAAGCGGATTCAGGAACTCGGGCCGTGGTTTCAGAATTTGAACATCGGCGGCCACATGACAGCGGCCGATCATTTCCTCGGAGATTATCCCACCTTCAAATGGAAAGGGTTCCAGCATGTGCTGCCGGCCGATCTCAGCGGCTTCACCGTGCTCGATGTCGGCTGCAACGCCGGCTTCTATTCCCTCGAGATGAAACGCCGCAACGCCGCCCGTGTCGTCGGCATCGATCCCGACCCGCGCTACCTGGCGCAGGCCCGCTTCGCGGCGGAACAATTGCAAGCGGAAATCGAATTCCGGCAGATGTCGGTCTATGACGTCGCCCGACTAGGCGAGAAATTCGATCTGGTAATCTTCATGGGTGTGCTCTATCACCTGCGACACCCCCTGCTGGCGCTGGATCTTCTTTATGAACACGCTGTCGGTGACATGATGCTGTTCCAATGCCTCCAGCGCGGCGACGAGCGCATTCCCGACCTTAGGGAAGATTACGACTTTTCAGAATGGAACATCTTCGACCAGCCTGAATATCCGAAGCTTTTCTTTGTCGAAGAACGCTATGCATCCGATCCGACAAACTGGTTCATTCCCAACCAGGCGGCGGCCGAGGCAATGCTGCGCAGCGCCGGCTTTCGAATTGACGCCCATCCGGAACGCGAGGTCTATCTTTGCCGACGAGGCCAACGCCATTATGCGGTAGAGCCGCCCCTGGTAGTAATGATCTAAAGACTATCGTTGCTGCGGATCGCCACTGCGACGAGGAATGGATTTCAATGAGGCGGAAAGCCTGCCGCAGCATGCGGTGCACTGGCCCCAACCCGCTGCCTGCTGAGCCGTAGCCGAATATCGAAATGGTTGAGGGTGCCGGGCAGATCGTCGACTGTCAGAGATGGCTGAAGCAGCGTGACATCAGTCCCCGACAACAGCGTGCCAATGGCAAGGCTTGCAATCGTCGGTACGAGGTTGTGGGCTGGACATATGGCAGCGCCGGCGCTGAAAGGCACGAATCCGATCGCCGGCAACGCGTCGTTCGGTCCCCAGATACTCGGTTCCATGCGGTTGGCATAAGCCAACTCCGGATCCCGGTGAAAAAAAGGCGCGAAGATAACGACGCCCGTGCCGCGCGCCACGGTCCTATCGTCGGTTTTGATATCCTCCGTCAGCTCTCTGCGAATCACGGGGGTCGTCGGCCAGAGGCGCAGCGCCTCGAGCAGGCAATTGCGCGTGAAAGGACGATCAAGTTCGGGATCTTTGGCTTCGTCAACGGCTTTGGCCCAGTAGCTCGGATGGCAGGCAAGCAGCGCAAGCGTCCGGAAAACGGTAATTCCGGCAGCGTCGAAGGCAAACAGCCATTGGGCCACTTGGCTTTCCAAACCGAAATCGCTGCCTTTCGGCAGCCGACCGATCAGACTGCCCTCTCCCGGCTGGCGCAGATATTGGCCGAGCTGCTGCTGAAACTGCCGGCGCTTGCGCCGATCGATGGAAGCTGCAAAAGCCCAATTCGCCCGGCTTCGAAGATCGTTCAAGGTCTTGGTCAAAGTGACGTCGTTGCGTGCGAGATCGCCGAGTACGATCCGGCGGACAATCCGGAACCAGGCTTGCGAGAAAGCTGACCAATCGAGTTCGTTCCGGCCGCCGGAACCGATGCCGTTCAAAACCTCCAGGAGTTCGGTATCAACGATGGCCTTGAAGCGGGCCGTAGATGGATGCAGCCGGTCCGCGCTTGCCAAAGCATGTTCATGGATCGGCCGAAGCTCGGCTCGCTGCGAGGCGTCTGAAATGAGCACGTTTTCCGGTTCGAAATGCGCAAGAGCGGCACGCTTCTCCCGGGTTGCCGTGGCAAATGGCTGGGGCGAACACTGGAGCACCGTCGAGACGTCGACAGGGTCAAGGATAAGCAACTGCGGCCGGAATGGTATAGGCAAGAGGAGGGGTGCCCGACCATATTTTTTCACCAGCCGCTGCATCTGCTTGACGGCGCCGGTATCCAGACCCTGCCGCTGTGCCAGGCGTTCCATAATCGGGCGGCGAATGATGATGCCTTTGGCAGCCGTCGGAACCATGACAGCCGCAACCACGCGCAGTGTGTCGATCCAGCTGGCGCGATTTATGCGGGCGAAGCCGGCGGGTCTTGCATTGGAAAAGACGGCTTGGTTGCGAGAATTCATGACCGCAAAGCCCCTTGCTGCATGGGATATTTGATCGGCTTCATTTCCGAACCAGGACAACGGCCGATTGTTCCGGTCTGAATCACTGATCCTTGATACATGATGCAACTTGGAGACAGCGGAACAGAAGTCGGCTCACCGCGTTTTGTCGAGCGCATAAATGCGTGGAGTCCCCATGCCTGACGAACCAGCCGCAGACGCACCTGACCTCGAACCGCGAAAAGGCAGCCCAAGCCCTCGCCTCGACGAGAGCGAATTCAAGACGCGTTTCCTGAGCCAGTTCATGGATGCAGCGTATCAGCCCCTGGAAGCCGAACTCGGCAAACTCGCCGCGGCTGCCTGGGATGCTTACGCCCATTCGCGAAAGAGCCCCATAACCAGAAAGGCTGGACCAGGCTTTGCCGATCCAGACTATGATCTCGCCGTGGATTGGATTGTGGCCAGCGGCGAAATTCGCGCTGCGCAAGCGCGCTTCGAGGACGAGCGCGCGCCATCGCGCGTCCTTCTCATCAACGGTTCGTCGCGAAGCGAACATACCTGTCCGGGCGAGCTTTCGAAAAGTTTTCGGATGGTCGAAATCGCCAAGGAGGTGTTCGCCGCCGCCGGCGCCATCGTCAATGTCCTCGACCTCAGTCGCATCGCTTCCGAATACGGCCGACAGATCCATCCGTGCAAGGCGTGCTTCTCGACATCGGCCGCACTCTGTCATTGGCCGTGCTCCTGCTATCCGAATTACTCGCTCGGACAGATCCACGATTGGATGAACGATATCTACCCAATGTGGGTCGAGGCCCATGGCATCATGATCGTCAGTCCGGTGAATTGGTACCAGACGTCCTCGCCGCTGAAACTGATGATCGACCGGCTTGTCTGCGCCGACGGCGGCAATCCGGATCCGACAAGCACGCATGGAAAACATGCCAAGGAGGCCAAAGAGCTTGAGATGCAGGGATGGGACTATCCTCGCCATCTTTCCGGCCGCCTGTTTTCGGTCGTCGTCCACGGCGATACCGAAGGTGTCGAGAATGTCCGCCACAGCGTTTCGAGCTGGCTGACGTCGATGGACCTCATACCGGCAGGAGCATTGGCCGAGGTCGAACGCTACATCGGCTATTGGGAGCCCTACGCCACCAGCCACGACGCCTTCGAAAGAGATAAAGCCTTTCAGGAGGAAGTGCGCAATGCCGCCCGGACGCTGTTGGAAGGCATCACGTCACAACGCAACGGCAAGATGGTGACGGCGGGAAGGCGGTTGAAGCAGCCGCGTGAGAAATGAGCGGCCGCCCGACGGGTCTAGACGTGATTGCCGATCTCGTTAGACCCGTCGGGATAATCTACTCCTTGCCCGAACCTGGTTCAGCCATCTTGGCATGCTGATGCGCAAGAATGCTCGCCGGCGTCACGTTGGCAACGGCTGCCTGCAGCTTATTCTTCCAGCCGCTCACGACATCGCCTTCGCCGTCCATCATGGCGTCAAAGCCGATCTTGGCAACCTCGGCGGGATCATCCTTTTTGGCCTGTCCGACGGAGGTATCCATGAGGTCGGCGCGCCTGAAAAATTCGGTGTCGGTCGCGCCGGGCATCAGGCAGCTGACGGTCACGCCGGTCTCTTTCAACTCCTCGCGCAACGCGAAAGAGAAGCTGTTGATGAAAGCCTTTGTGCCATTGTAGACGGCCTGATAGGAACCAGGCATGAAACCGGCGATGGAGCCGGTCAGCAGAATGCGACCCTCGCCGCGGCTGCGCATCAGGTTGCCGATCTGTTGGACGAGATAAATGGTGCCGACGATGTTCGTATCGACGACTTTCCGGACCTGCGCAAAATCCTGGTCGAGGAAACCGTTGCCGAGGCCGCGCCCGGCATTGGCCATCAGCAGATCGACCGACCGCCCGGAAGCTTCGATGGCTTCCATCAGCCGGTCGACGCCTTCTTCGGTGGAAAGATCGGTTTCGATCGCCTCGACCGAAGTGCCAAATTCCTTGAGGCTCGCCGCTGCTTGCTGGATGCGTCTCTCGTCGGCGGCGATAATCACATCATAGCCTTCCTGCGCCGCGCATTTGGCAAGTTCATAGCCAATACCCGTCGAGGCGCCGGTGATCACCGCGAGACCTTTGCCAGGTTCATTCCTATCCATGTTTTGTCTCCTAGAGTTCGGAAAAGCTGCAGCCACCGAACCTGAAAAGAGAGGGTATGTTCCGGCGAGGGGCGGCGTCTCGAACGTGTGGTGCGGGAGCCTCGGTGGTGCGCCATGTGGCTCCCGATGTTCAGCCGCATAAAAGGACGGCTGTGTGATGATTGCTGATTGGCGGCTGGCGGAACAGGAGCGGCATCAGTCGATGAGTTGGTTCCCCAGCAGCGATTGCAGGGTTTCGCGGGCGCGGCTGACGCGGCTTTTCAAGGTGCCAACCCGGCAGCCGCAGATCCTGGCGGCCTCTTCATAACTCGTTCCGGCGGCGACCAGCGTCAGGGCACGGCGTCTGTCGTCGGAGAGGCGCGTCAATGCCTGTCGCAGTTCGCGCTCGCGAAGCGCCCACTCCTGGCTTGGCGCGATTGCGACTTGCTCCATCGTCACATCCATCCCGACCGGCTCGCGCTGCCGGCGACGATAGTTGCTGCAGAACGTATTTCGAAGGATGGTGAAGAGCCAGGATTTAAGAGAGGTGCCGGGATGGTAGAGATGAATTGAATTCAATGCCTTCAGCAGCGTTTCCTGCACGAGATCATCGATGTCGTCCTCACTGCGCAGGAACCTTCGGGCAAAGGCGTGCAACGCCGCTGTCAGTTCGACAATCTCCAGCTCGATCTGGGATGTTTCTTCGCAATGTGAGGCAGGACGCGGTGAAGATAGAGACGTCATTTTTTCTCTCCTGAGATGAAAAGGAAAGTCCCGAACTCCCGGATCGTTGCTGTGCGATATCGGACAGACATCTCGTTTCGCTCATCGGCAGACCTCTTCCAAAGCGACAGAACGCATGAAGATGCCGGGAACCGGTGGCGGATCGTCCACAG
Organism: Rhizobium sp. WSM4643; assembly: GCF_025152745.1. Lineage (NCBI taxonomy): Bacteria > Pseudomonadati > Pseudomonadota > Alphaproteobacteria > Hyphomicrobiales > Rhizobiaceae > Rhizobium > Rhizobium sp. WSM4643. The sequence continues at coordinate 3,578,820 of NZ_CP104040.1, forward strand.
GCATCGTTCAAGGCGACACGTTCCGGACTCGGAAACGATGATCCGGCAAAAATCGTTCCTGCGCGATGCCGCACCATATTAATAACATTCAGTTATTCGAAGAGTTCCGTGTGTACGGGGCCAAATCTCGTGAAAAAGCAGAGAATTGAGGAACAACAAACGGCGACAAATGTTTGAACTATCGCCGACTGGAACCCTTTAAGTCGGTCTCGTCCTTGGCCGGACCGAGATGGCGCCTCCGATATCGGGGCGTCATCTCCGCGCTGAAACGTTCGACCCAGCGAGAGCTCATTTTATCAACACGCCATAGGAGGACTCAATGGCAACCGAGAAGACCCTGAACGATCTGTTCCTCGACACGCTCAAGGATATTTACTACGCCGAAAAACAGATCCTGAAGGCGCTGCCGAAAATGGCCCGCGCCGCCCAGTCGGAGGAAGGCAAAGCCGGTTTTCTGCAGCATCGGGACGAGACCCAAGCCCAGGTCGAACGTCTCGAACAGGTTTTTGAAATGATCGGCAAGCCGGCACGTGGCAAGACCTGCGAAGCCATTCAGGGAATCATTGCCGAAGCTGATGAGATCATGGAGGAGTTCAAGGGCACGGTTGCCCTGGATGCCGGACTGATCTCTTCGGCTCAGGCCGTGGAGCACTACGAGATCGCTCGCTATGGCACGCTGATCGCATGGGCAAAGCAACTCGGCCTCAAGGACGCCGTCCCGCTGCTGCAGGCAACACTTGCGGAAGAAGAGGCGACCGACAAGAAACTCACGCAGATTGCCGAGTCCACAGCAAATGCCAAGGGAAAGCGAGCGGCCTGATACGGTAACGCGCCTTCACGGCCGCCGCATGGCGGCCGTTTATCGTGCGGCTTTGCACCCGGCCTCGGCGATAGACGGCAAGCCATCATGCCCCAATGCTAGATGAGTTCGATATGAGCGTAATCAGTTTCGATAAACTCCGCGACAGGCGCGAACGGCCTGACGCTCAATTCGTCCGAACGGACGACCACGGGCAGGTAATGTATCTCTTCGCACTTGAATACGAGATGGGCCAATCGACTTGGTCTGCCAAGATCTGGGCCTATTCATTTGAAGATGCCGAAATGCGGGTGAAGGCAATGCGTGAGAGCCTTACGGTCTGCGGGCAGATGCATACGTCGATAGGCGCTTAATCGACCGAAAAGCAATCGATCGACGGTGGACAGCTAGATCCGCCGCTCCTGACTTTCCTGATAAGGCTGGCAACGCGGCGTCGCATGCCCTACCGAGAGCTGCAACACTCTCCGTTGCCTCGCGAACATATCGGCTCCGGCGGCTCATAGGCGAGTCGCGCGCGCAAGGCGCGATGCGTTTCAACAGAAAGATCACAAATGGTGACCGCCGGCAGTGACATCATCCTCTCACAAACAACAACGGACCGCTGACGCGCCTCCGGCGAACCGGACCAGCGCACTCGCGGCACAGTGCTCAGCGCCTTCCGTTGTTTTTCACGGGAGAATGCGGATGACCGTCTTTCCCGCGCGCCGCTCCGTCGAATTGAAGGCGGCGACCGCATCGTCCAGACTTGGAACTTTGCCGATGTTCGTCCGAACTCTTCCGTCCCGGACCCGCTGAACGAGCTCGGACAGCTGGGTACGATCGCCCGGTCCGACCGGAGAACGGGCGATGCGCTCGTCCAGGCGCGCCAATGCGAGGCCGGGGCGAGAAATCGGCCGCAGCAGCCGCAGCAGGGTCCGGGTCGGCAATTTTGAGAGATCGTAAGGCATTGAAGATATGGTAAATAAGCAATTAACCAGAAGCGATATGCGCTTTATCTTCCGCCATGCCCGTAAATTTTAAATCAGATCCTGACCAGCGATAAGTACTGGTTATCGATTGTTATATTTTCTATAATAAAAGGAGAAATTATATTAATTCTAGACGCTAGAACTTCTTCTATGGCTATTTTATTTAACTTTTCCCGAAATTCACCCTGAATTATTCTTAATATTATTATCTACCGGCGTCGGATCCGCGGCTGCCTCGCGTTCAGCTCGCGCTGAGACTGAGGTGCTAAGTGTTTCCCTCTTGTTGTCGTTGATAGCCGTCGATGGAGAGAGGACCGGCGCAAGGCGTTTGTCGCAGAAACGGAATCTTCAGGTTCTGAATCGGATTTCCGTGGCATTGAAATAAATGAGCTCAATTTGTTTCAACGTGCCCGCAACCAAAGGCGACGTGGATCGCAGGACGGCCAAGTCCTGATAGTGTTCGCACGCCGCCGTCTGAGCAGTGGCGTGCTGGTCTATGATAGCCTTTCAGGCCGGCGCGCCTAGAATCGCGGCGACCGCATCCCAATCGAGCGCCTGGTGATCAAAGAGTTCCCGCGCCAGCCGGTCGAAGGCGGCTCGGTTTTCGCGGATCACCTCGGTTGCCCTTGCCTGCGCAAACTCCAGCCGCCGATGAACTCGATCTGCGAGCTCGACGTCGCGCGTCAGGGCAACGGTTAGATCCCGGTGTGCGAGATAGAGCAAGGGATGATGACCGCCGAAGCCGAGGGCCTGCTCCATGTCGAGAGCGATCCATGTCGCACGGGCGAGATCGCTGTGCTCTGCGCCGCCGGAACCGGCCGACGCAGATTTGAGCACGATCAGTTCGGCCGCGCGTCCGGCTAGTAACATGGCGAGGAGCCGCTCATACCATTCCGCGGTATCCGGTGCGCCAGTCGCGAAAGACACCGCGTTGTGGCCCCCGTCCTTGGTATCAATCGTTAGGCCCTTGATGGATCCGAGACGCAGAGCGTGATGGACGATGGCATGACCTGCCTCGTGGATCGCAAATCGCCAGCGGACGTCATAAGGAACCGGCGGTCGATGACCGCGGATGCCGGCTTCGATATCGTCATAAGTCAGGCGCCGCTTTTCGCGTCGCGCCTTTAGCCTTGCCTCGGGCACGATGCGTTCAATGTCGGCGCCGGTGAGGCCCATCGCCCGCGTTGCCAGACGCAGGAGAGTTTGCGCAACGACGTTGTCTCTTTCATGCCGATCCGGCCCGTTACTTCCTTCCCGAGCGCTATCGGGCCGAAACGTTTCGCGTCTGGTTTCCGTGATCCTGATCATGGCTGCGCTCCTTCCAGACCTTCCACTCCCACGATGATGTCGAGATCGGGACCGAGTTGATGGGCGAGAATGCCAGCGAGCGGCAGAATGTCGGGCCGTGGGATGTCGATGTGCGTCTCCAGCCTCCCTGATCGACGGATCGCTTCGTCGATCTCATTCGGCCGGTTGGTGGCGCCGACAACGATGACGCCCTCGCTCTTCACCGCGCCATCGAGGAGCTCAAGCAGCTTGTTGACGCAAGCGTTCCAGTAGTCAGCGTACTGCCTCCAAGCGCTTACCCTCATGCCGATGCCATCGATCTCGTCGACGAAGAGGATGCACGGCGCCTGTGCCCTCGCTTGGGTAAAAGTGTCCGCCATACGATCAAGCACTGCATGAAGATACTCTCCTTGCAGCCAGGTCGAGACGGAGGTGACGACCAGAGGCACTTGCAGACTATTGCATAAAGCGCGTGCAAAGGTCGTCTTGCCGATTCCCGGTGGGCCGGACAAGAGAAGCTTGGTGCTCATATCGGACCAGGCAAGATCCCCGGCAAGATAATCCGCCAGGTCCGATTTCAACCCGAGCGCCCAGTCCTTTGCCGCGCCGTATCCGGTCAAGGTCTCGACCAGCAGCGCCGGTCCACCCTTTCCCGACACTCCACGGTCGGCAGGCTCTGGCTGGATGACCTCCGCACCGGTCGGCTTGCCTTTCGATCCGCCTTTGCGTTTGTCCGTCGATGAGGACGAGGCGTCGCCATCGGCGGTGCGCTCCTGCGATGTCTGGCGCGCTCGATCAGTGGGGCTCTGCATGATCAGCCGCCGCGCGGAGGCAGTAGTGTCTCTGTCTTTTTCACCGTCGCGATCCTCGCGATTGTGGTCCGCCAGCCCGGCCAGCGCATCAATGCTGGCAAGCAGCGCTCGGCCAGGCCGGATGGCGATGGCAAGATCGTCCAGAGTCAATGCGCCCGCGTCGATCTCGGCAATGGAGCCGGCACGGGACGAGACGGTGCCGCTTCCGTATACCGCTTCCAGCAGATCCGTGATGAGGATAGTGTCGATTCCGCTGCCGCTAAGCCGCACGTCGCAAGTCAGATCGATTTGATCCGGAACGCCCTGATCAGTCTCCGATACGGCAAGAACCGGCGAGCCGTGCGCCACGGCCCAGAGCAACTGGCGCCGCATGGACGAGCGGCTTGGGCGGTCAGTCCGGGCGACCGGAATCTGCAGGAAGACACGTTTGGTTTCGCCTTCTACCCACCTCCAGATTTCGTCAACAAAGGCAAAATCCGCGGCCATGCCGACATAGGGGCCGAACGGCATAAAGGCTGTCGCTTCGACAAGCTGCGGCAGCGCCCGCTCGAACCCTTCGACCAGCACCTCCACGGCGAAGACTGCAGCAGGCCGACGAAGGAGCGAGACCACATCGCGCAGCTCAACACCCGATTCCTCCATGGTCGCTGCGAGCAAAAGCACTGTCGCCATGTCTTTGATGCTCGGCACCTCACCGGCTTCGCCGACAGCCCTCACCGCATAGATAGGCGTCGTACCATCGACGCCGCTTCCGGTTGGAGAGTGTCGCTTGAGATGCGCCGGCCAGACAGATGCGGGGGACAGGAGGTCGGGCCGCCTGCTCGCGTCCATCGGGGCCTCGATCAGGAAGGATGCGAGATGATCGCGCACCCACTGCCGATCTCGCTCGGCCTCGCCCGTCAGATAGGACTGATCGAAGGCCGGCGTAAAGCGGCCGACGACATGGCCGTCGACGATGGCGGCGGTCATGGTCAGCAGGCCGGTACGGACGGCCAACCGCCGGGTCTTACGGCGCTGGACATGACGCAGGCGTCGAAGCAGGAAAGAAGAGAGACGATCCATCAGCCTTCCTCCATCGCATCAACCAAAGAAGCGGAAACAATTTCCGCAGCACCAGCACGAGGCATGGCAGCGTGAAGATCGCTCAAGGCGGCCCAATGGGTCCTGAACTGCATTCCGGTGGCGTTCTACTCGATGGAGATTTTCGATCGCATTTCGCAGAGGATGATTACGCATGAGGTCAACCTCCTGAAGCAGTCGCCTTCCCAACGGGATGAACTGACGGCCGCGCTGAAGGCGACCACCCAACGCCAGAACAGCATCATCCAGCAGATCAGCGATCGAGCTGCGGAAGGCCGCCCTCGCCTCGCCGCGCTCGACGATCAATTGGACGAACTGGAAGCGACGCGCGAGAAGCTGGCGGCGGACCTGAATGCACTGGCAGAGCCGGTGGAGGATTTTCAGGAGAAGATCGCCAAGCTCAAGGCGCAGTTCAATCCCACTAATATGGAGATCATCATCCGCAAGCTCATCCTCCTCGCTCGCCACAATGCCGATGAACAAGCCAAGCAGCGGCTGATGCCCATAGTGCGCGATTTGATCCAGACCGTCGTGATCGGCAAGACGCCGGGCCATCAGCCGGCATCCCTGCAGGTCCACGGATCAATCGCCAACATCATGGCATCCATGGAGGCGATTGACGTGCTCGAGCAGCAATTTCTGGCTGCCGCCCAGAACGACCTGATGGCGAAGATTGCCTCCGGCGAGATCGACACGGAAGCCAAAAAAAACAAAGCTCCTCGACGCTTACGCGGAGGAACTCAAGAGCAAATACCCGGAGTGGGCAAATTTGCAAGTTTCAGTGGTTGCGGGGGCAGGATTTGAACCTGCGGCCTTCAGGTTATGGTCCGCAGGACGAGGAGCTACCATCGCAAGCGAAGATGAAGTCTTCGCGCCAGCGATATTGCTCAGGATTGTATTTGGGATTTGGTTGCGGGGGCAGGATTTGAACCTGCGGCCTTCAGGTTATGAGCCTGACGAGCTACCGGGCTGCTCCACCCCGCGCCATGATGAGCTGTCTGGGGCAAGCCCGGACTTTTTGTTTGCCGATCCTCGAAGGCTTTGCCTTCTGCGGTTCCGGCGGGGGCTGCTCCACCCCGCGTTATTATATTACAGCAGAAAGGGCCGCTTGGGCGACCCTTTTTGTTCGGCATGGGCCGTTTGTTTTGTTTAGAGAAGATTGTTTTATCAAAGTTGCGTTTTGCAGACCTGGCAGCGACCTACTCTCCCGCGTCTTAAGACGAAGTACCATGGGCGCAGGGGCGTTTCACGGCCGTGTTCGGAAAGGGAACGGGTGCAGCCACCCCGCCATAACCACCAGGTCGGCAAAGCGCAACTTTGTTGTTTTGAGAAGCTGGATTTGGAGCGAATAGGGAGTAGCCAATAGCGAATAGCGCTATTTGGTTCTCTTTCGCTGGTTTTGAACACGTCTTTTGGAACCTCTTCCGGCTGCGGGTGCTTGTGGCACCGATACAGGCCAGAGGCCGTCGCCAATCGTTTGGCGGGCCGTCCGCAGCGCCATGGCGCGTCAGGACAAAGGTCTGGCACATCGAACTTTGTTCGATGAGCATAGTCAATGAGAACGATCAAGCCGATCGAGCTATTAGTACCGGTAAGCTTCATGCGTTGCCGCACTTCCACACCCGGCCTATCAACGTGGTCGTCTTCCACGGCTCTGATAGGGAATACTCGTTTTCAGGTGGGTTTCCCGCTTAGATGCCTTCAGCGGTTATCCCGTCCATATGTAGCTACCCTGCTATGCCCTTGGCAGGACAACAGGTCCACCAGAGATATGTCCATCCCGGTCCTCTCGTACTAGGGACAGATCCTGTCAATATTCCTACACCCACGGCAGATAGGGACCGAACTGTCTCACGACGTTCTGAACCCAGCTCACGTACCGCTTTAATTGGCGAACAGCCAAACCCTTGGGACCTGCTCCAGCCCCAGGATGCGATGAGCCGACATCGAGGTGCCAAACAACCCCGTCGATATGGACTCTTGGGGGTCATCAGCCTGTTATCCCCGGCGTACCTTTTATCCGTTGAGCGATGGCCCTTCCACGCGGGACCACCGGATCACTATGACCGACTTTCGTCTCTGCTCGACTTGTCAGTCTCGCAGTCAGGCGGGCTTATGCCATTGCACTCGACGACCGATTTCCGACCGGTCTGAGCCCACCATCGCGCGCCTCCGTTACTCTTTCGGAGGCGACCGCCCCAGTCAAACTACCCACCATACACTGTCCCGGACCCGGATGACGGGCCGCGGTTAGACATCCATGACGATAAGGGTGGTATTTCAAGGATGGCTCCACGGAAACTGGCGTCCCCGCTTCAAAGCCTACCACCTATCCTACACATGCCGACACGAATGCCAGTGTAAAGCTATAGTAAAGGTGCACGGGGTCTTTCCGTCTGACCGCAGGAACCCCGCATCTTCACGGGGAATTCAATTTCACTGAGTCTATGTTGGAGACAGCGGGGAAGTCGTTACGCCATTCGTGCAGGTCGGAACTTACCCGACAAGGAATTTCGCTACCTTAGGACCGTTATAGTTACGGCCGCCGTTTACTGGGGCTTCGATTCAAAGCTTGCACCTCTCCTCTTAACCTTCCAGCACCGGGCAGGCGTCAGACCCTATACGTCGTCTTGCGACTTCGCAGAGCCCTGTGTTTTTGATAAACAGTCGCTACCCCCTGGTCTGTGCCACCCCATAATAGTTGCCTACCATGGGGTCACGCTTCTTCCGAAGTTACGCGTGCAATTTGCCGAGTTCCTTCAACATAGTTCTCTCAAGCGCCTTGGTATACTCTACCTGACCACCTGTGTCGGTTTCGGGTACGGTCTATACGGTGGAGCTATTTCCTGGAACCGCTCCGCTGCCCTGATAATCCAATAAACCAGAACAACTTGTGCAATCCGTCACTACCACCAGGCCCACGAATATTAACGTGGTTCCCATCGACTACGCATTTCTGCCTCGCCTTAGGGGCTTAAACCCTGCTCAGATTAACTTTAAGCAGGAACCCTTGGTCTTTCGGCGAGAGGGTCTCTCACCCTCTTTATCGTTACTCATGTCAACATTCGCACTTCCGATACCTCCAGGAGCCCTCACGGGTCTCCCTTCATCAGCTTACGGAACGCTCCGCTACCACTTGCATTACTGCAAATCCTCAGCTTCGGTGCATGGCTTCAGCCCCGTTACATTTTCGGCGCAAAGACCCTTATTTAGACCAGTGAGCTGTTACGCTTTCTTTAAATGATGGCTGCTTCTAAGCCAACATCCTGGTTGTTTTGGGATCCTCACATCCTTTCCCACTTAGCCATGACTTGGGGACCTTAGCTGGAGGTTAGGGTTGTTGCCCTTTTCACGACGGACGTTAGCACCCGCCGTGTGTCTGCCGAGTAGTACTCCCCGGTATTCGGAGTTTGGTTAGGATCAGTAAGACGGTGAGTCCCCATAGCCCATCCAGTGCTCTACCCCCGGGGTATTCGCTCGACGCTCTACCTAAATAGATTTCGCGGAGAACCAGCTATTTCCGAGTTTGATTGGCCTTTCACCCCTAGCCACAAGTCATCCCAATCTATTGCAACAGATGCGGGTTCGGTCCTCCAGTTGGTGTTACCCAACCTTCAACCTGCTCATGGCTAGATCACTCGGTTTCGGGTCTAATGCAACAAACTAAATCGCCCTATTCAGACTCGCTTTCGCTTCGCCTACACCTACCGGCTT